>JAGVGX010000268.1 GCA_020056865.1 Desulfobacterales bacterium | reverse complement strand
TCCGGTGACCGATCATGAACCAGCAGGCCTGTTTTTTCATGCTTAACTGAATCAACAATGCCACCCACACGAGTAGAAACAACAGGCGTTTTTGCCACCATCGCTTCAATAACAGTAAGCCCCTGTGCCTCAATCCAGCCGTCGCTTGAATCTCTTGACGGGCCAACAAAGACATCTCCAGCAGATAGATAGGCTGAAACACTATCCGGTTCAATCCAACCAGAAAACATTACACGATCAGACAGACCTAAATTTTTAGACATTTCTTCAAACATCAAACGATCCTGCCCTTCTCCCATAATCAATGCTGTAATATCAGGCAATCTCGGGGCCAGGATTGCAACTGCTCTAATCAGATCTTCCACGCCTTTTTCTTCCACAATTCGTCCAGTGAAAACAACCAAAGGACCATTGCCACGTCTATATTGATTTCGAAGTTTTCTTGAGAATGTGGGGTCACTAAACCCGTTTATTGTCACTCCCATTGGAATTCGGTGCAGTTCATTTAATGCAGGTACGATTTTGGTCACGGCTGTCTCTGTGACTGAGCTGTTGACAGTGACTGCATCTGCATGATTCAATGTAAACCGCTTGAACTTCGTTAACAAAGCCCCCCGCAAGCCAAAAACATCCCCACCGTGAACCGTGGTAACATGAGGAATTTTTAAAAGCCCAGCAGTCAAAACGCTTGTAAATCCCTGAGGCAAAATCCAATGAGAATGTAACAGATCGTATTTTCTGCTTGCCAATCTGAAAATAATATTTAGAAATTCAGATGTAATTAATGCCGGTAATTTAATGTAATTCGATCGGTGCTTTCTTAGATTAATGAGCGCACCACCTTGATAGCAAACAGTTTCTAATGCCGCAGGCCACAAATATCGAAATCGTTCAACTCGAACGTCTTCTATCGTTTCTTTTATAGCCGTTCCTTCAGCATGCGGCGCAAGCATGTCGATTTGCCAGCCAAGTCGCTGAAGATCCTGAGCCAGGCGTAAAACAAAAGGGGTTGTGCTGTCACCCTGCCATCTTGGAAAATTGGATGTAACACAAAGAATACGACCACGTAGCATTTAGGTACCATAAAATCTGGGTTTATTATTCATCTTTTGTCTGCATCAAATGGTCAAGCTCAATTCGTTTTACTCTAAGAAGCGCATCTTCAATAAGCTTTCGATTACATGATATAACATCACCGAGCAATCCTAACACCAGCACCTGAAACCCTATAATAAACAAAATCGCCGCGAAAATAAGGGATTGGATATGACCACTTCCATATCCTGCCAGGTAGTAAAAAAAGAAACGAATCGATGGAATGAGTCCGCCCAGTATGCAAATGCCGCCGATATAAACAAATACCCTTAACGGCTGGAACATGGTATACATTCTGACCATGGTGCCCAACTGGCTTACAATAAAGTTAGGGACACTTCTAAACAGTCTGGATTCCCGCGTTTCAGGATTGATACGAACAGGAACACAGGCAATGGCAAGCTGTTTTTTCCCTGCCTGTATGACGGTTTCAATGGTATAGGAATAGGATGAAACAATATTGATCTGCATGGCTGCATTGCGGCTAAAAGCGCGAAATCCGCTGATAGTGTCACGAACATTTGTTCCGGATAGCCTGCGAACCACCATACTGCCTAATTTTTGCAAAAATTTTTTTGATTTACTGAAATGATCAATGGTAGACGTCTGACGATCTCCGATCACCATTTCAGCTTCTTTGGTTAGAATCGGTGCTACAAGTTTTTTGATATCCTCACCATGATACTGGTTGTCTCCGTCAGTATTGACAATAATATCTGCCTGAAGCCTGAGACAGGCATCTAAGCCCACCAGAAACGTCTGGGCAAGTCCTTTGTTACGAATATTTTTTACAATATGATCAACGCCAAGCTGTTTGGCAACCTCCACGGTTCGGTCTGAACTGCCGTCATCGATAATCAGAATCTCAACCTTATCAATACCATCAATTTCACGCGGGATATCTTTAACGGTTTGAGGAAGCGTTTTCTCTTCGTTGAAGCAGGGTATCTGGACAATGAGTTTCATATCATAATTATCGCTATTGTGGTTATCATCAATGTGGCAATGCATTCCTGTTCATTAAAAATACCACTGAGGGGTAACATGCTGCATGAAATAAGGAAAATCTCCCCATATAAAATAGCATGACACTATAAAAATAATTGTTCGATTTACAGGCTTGTTAAACGGCTTGACCATATAGTACGCCATAAGCCCATAACACGGAATAATCACAGGAAAAAGATAGCGCCCTGTTATTGCTGTCCCAATAGATAAGCTATCCGTGTAAACGGAATAGTTGACTACCTGCATTAAAAACAGTGAATAAAAAAGAGAAATAATAAATGCATCAACTATATAAAAGCCGGACTGTAATGGCCTAAAGTATCTGACAAAACAAAGAAAAGAAAAAAAGAATATAAGCTGGTAACATGCCAGAATATAGGCACTTTTGTGAAGAACCAGATGCCCTGCTATGCCTACGGTTCGCTGTAGCATGATATTGAACCAAATTTCCGCATACTGAACCCTGTCAACAACCGCAATGGGCTGTATCTTGTTTTGCCTTGATATCTGCAGCAAACTAACAGCGTGTGCCTGGTCTCCTGGATTTTTTATCTTTTGGGTTTCCTGTACTGCCTCATCAAACGTCAGTTTTCCCTCTCTATACAAGCCATTGATTCTATCTCGAGCAAAAAGCCGGTAATTCATGGCCTGTTCTTCAGTCAATACATGACCGGGACCAGGTTCAATTTTTTTAAACTTGATGATGTTGCCAACATATAAAGATGCATTCAAAACCAGCATAACGATAAACAGTACCGTCAAACACTTTTCTGCATTATCGGATTCACGCACAGCTTTTTTTATAATTTCAAAAAAACACATAAAATGCTCACGCGTTCGAAAACATAATATGCCTATAAAAATAGGGACCAGAGGGAAAAAGGCGGTTTTGGTTAAACATCCGCCCAGAAGAAAAACGCCGCATAAAAGAAAGTGCTTTGTGCCTGGTTTTTGAAAGAAAAGATGCATATAATAGAGTGATAAAGCAGCAAACAGATTAAGCAGGTTGTCGTAATTGACAAATGCTCCTGTGAAAGTGAACATGGGCGTGTTTGTTAAAAGTACGATAAAAAAAAGCTGACAAGTCCTGTTATCCGTGACCCGTTTGATCCATTTATAGCCAAAAAATACGGTTAGAAACGACAGGATGCAGTTAAACAATCTGAGAAAAACAAGGTCTGAAACAGGGGAAATGTTTAATGTCACCAATTTTCCCATAATGAAATAATAAAGATAGGGGATGTGAGTAACCAGGCCAAGAGAATAGGATGCTTCAGAATCTTTTGGAAGCAAAAGCGCTTTTGAAAAGATCATGCATTTTCCAAAATGGGTCACCTCATCCGGAGGAACATAATCGGAAATGTTACCTGCAAAATAAAACAGGCGAAACAGAAAATACCCGAATGCAATCAGAATAAGGATGTTAACTGCGTTGTTTAAAAAACTGTTTTTTGCTAAATCTTTTTTTCCCATTTCAATTTACATTTAACTGGTTCTGCAAAGTTTTAAGAGAAGTGCAATTTGTCATAATTCTCTGGTTCAACATCAGGTACCTTCTTCAACACTCCCCGAAATTTTTTCCGATTTGCTCTCCGACCCCTTTTTTCCAAGTAGGCTTCAGTCAATAACGAGGCCATCTTTTCAGCCGCGGCTGAAGCGATAAACTGGTTAATAGATATCCCCTCCTGTTTAGACAGTTGGCGTATTTGCTCATGGAGAGAGTTTGGTAATCGCAAACTTAAGGTACTCATTATATTTCTCCTATCTCGGCAAGGAGTTCTCGTGAGTCAAGAACTCGCAAGCCAAATTTATCTGCTCCTTGAAAATCGCGCTTATTATAAGTAACAATAGCGTCGCACTGAGAAGCCACGGCCACTTCCAAAATATGATCATCAAATGGGTCCGGTAAAAAAGGGCGCCAGAGAAAATATATATTTTGGTGCATGGATATGTTACATAGAAAATCGATAAAGACGCCAATATCTTCGTTAGTTATTGCAGCAGGAAGCTCAACTCGCTTCAATACATCCTCGTATTCGATAACCAAAGGTACTGAAACAACAATGGAAAGTTTATCACTCGGGAGAAGTGATACCAATTTATATGAGGCACCGCGCCGGGACTTTAACGCTGCAACCAAAATATTTGTGTCAATCACGATTTGCATATGGTATTATATAGCATACCATCAATTATTGTTCAAGTTATTTATGACATTTAAAAACTCAAGCTGCAACGCAAGGGTACGCATGGCAGTCATTTGCCGGCCTTTTGCTTGTGCCTCGGAAATAGGCCGCCAGTACATGGCATCAATTTCCAGAGGCCTGCCTGCTTCAAAATCAAGCATCATACTCGGCTTGTACACTTTCATCTGCCGGGTAAGAGTCATCATCTGATCAGCAAACGTCTCATCAATATTATATCCTAAGGCCAAAGCGCCAAGTATCACTTCCATCATAATATCCTGCGACAACAACCGCGAAGCGTCGTTGAAAATAATCTTGTCGGTTGTTGCGTTCAGAATAACCGACAGCCCGTTAAAAGGGGCATTCCATACCAGCTTTTTCCATCGGGACTCTCC
>JAGVGX010000099.1 GCA_020056865.1 Desulfobacterales bacterium | reverse complement strand
TTGCCCAAACCCTTCCGGTTGCGCTGAATAAGATAGGGCCTCTTGAATCAGAAAAAGATGAAAATAATGATGGGATGGTTAATCAAGATCAGACGCTTTCATTTTCAACGCTTGCGGACATGGCGGAAGGAGATAAGCGTATCGGCATACTCAAAATGGACGTGGACAATCTCGGCCTGATCTTCTCCATCGGACTGGACACGCCCCCGTCAGCAAAAGAAAAAACCGGAAACCTCAGGTCTATTTCTCGCTTGTCAAATTTAAGCCGGCAATTGTCATTTTTCTTTACCGTTCATATTGACGATCTTTGCCGGCAGGTTTTTGAACACTGGCAGAATGACGAAAAAAATAAATGGAAATATAAAAAAGATGTTTCCAGTATTTTTTATCTGATTTTTGCTGGTGGCGATGATCTGGTTATTGTTGGCCCCTGGGACAGGATTATTGATCTGGCCCGAATGATACGTAAAAAATTCAAGGAGTTCACTTGCCACAACCCAAATATAACGTTGTCAGCCGGGATTTATATCTGCAAGCCCAAGTTTCCTATCAGTATAGCTGCGGACAAAGCGGAAGAGGCTTTAAAAAAATCAAAAGATAAAGGGAAAAACCGGATAACGGTCATGGAGGAAACTCTCATCTGGGACAAAGAAGATGAAAGAAGCAGAGTGTATCAAGTGGAGCTGAGAAACAAATATCCGGGTGCCGTGTTTGATGAGACTGAAATCCACAGCGAAAATATCTATCTGACCGGAAAATCAAAAAAACTAAATATAAAAACATTAACCTTTGAAGAACTGTCAGAATTTGCCGAGCAGCTTCAGGCATATTATGAAGACAAGAGCGTATCCAGGCATTTTATTTTCAGGCTTTTGAAAGCAAGGGAGGAGTTTTTTACGAAGGAATATATCGATGAAAAACATGATTACATGGAAGACCATAATTACATGTTCATACCTCACCTTCTGTATAACATCGAAAGAAATACATCAGGCGATGCAAAAAGCAAATTGAAAGGAAGGCTTGTAACAACGGCTGAAGCCCAAACATATATAAGGCAGGCTTATTATCCTTGTAAGTCTGTTTTGATGAAAACCAAAAAATAAGCGAAAGGGGATGATTATGAGTGAAATACAACAATTTCTATCAGATAACACAAAAACCTTTAAAGACGTTTTAATAACTGAGTTTGCCCCTCCAAAGAAATGGGCAGAAAAGATCGCCACACAAAACAAAAAGATGAAAACCACCCAGCTAAGAAAAGTTTTTACTACTATCAAAGCTCTGGAGCTTAAAGTAAAGAGCAGAAAGACGGATGAGAAGTTTAATGAACCGGAATTGTATATGTTGATCCCCCATCTGGCCTATGCGAAAGGTAGAAAGGTTATACCACCTGATAGCGGCTTTTATGAAATGATGAAAGCGATTATAGGTGATGGGACAAATAGCAAAATTAAAACTGTAGGTGATTTCAAGCAATTCGTTAATTTTATGACAGCTATTGTAGCCTATCATAAAGAAGTATCTACTCAAAAGGGAGGTGACGGTAATGAGTAATATCAAAGAAAATAAACCCGAATTTGAATTTATTGGTAAATATATTATTACTGCTGACATAAAATTGGAAACCGGCCTTCACATCGGCGGCACAGAAGAAGGTTTTGATATTGGAGGTATTGATAACCAAGTTATCAAGGATAAGGTTACAGGTGTGCCTTATATCCCAGGCTCGTCTTTGAAGGGAAAAATGAGAAGCCTCCTTGAATGGTCATATTTTACACCCAGCAACAATGTTATCCGTATTGAACAAAATAAAAACACAAATGCATGGGAAGGTAAACTTTGTAACAATCCATCCCATCCTATTGGAATAGTCTTTGGCATTCCGGCTGAAGATCATAAGAACAATATCCCCGGCCCAACTCGACTCACAGTAAGAGATGCTCGCCCAGACAAGGAACAAGAAAACAAATGGCAAGACGCTATGGGCTACAATATTTATACCGAGGCTAAAACCGAAAACGCAATTGACCGGCTGACATCTGCTGCTACCCCAAGAAGTATGGAACGTGTTCCGGCAGATTCGATATTCAAGGCTGAGTTTATCTATGATATTTATAAAAAGGAAGATGTAGCAAACCTAAAGCTTCTTTTTGAAGGTATGAGGCTTCTCGAAGATTCTTATTTGGGAGGTGGCGGCACTCGAGGATCTGGAAAGATTGAATTCGCAAATATTCAGATAACCGCCAGAGACAAAAGCTATTATCTTGGCTGCGGACAAGTGGTTTTAACTGTCAATCAAAATGGGAAAAATAAGCCAAAAGATATTTTTGATAATTTTGGCAGCGTCTTTCCAGAACTCAAATAGAGGATAAATCATGAAAGACTATATCATCCATCTTGCTCCCCGTTCAAGCTACGAGATACCGCTACATTCGGACACGCTCTTTGGCGCTATCTGCTGGGGAATACGGATGCTTTTTGGCGAAAAAAGGCTCGTTGAAATTCTCGAAGAGTACAAAAAAAGCCCGCCTTTTTTACTGTCTTCTGCTTTCCCCTGCAAGTTTGATGGCAAAGAATACCAATATTTTTTGCCCAAACCTGTTTTGAAGCCTCTCGCCATCAATGACATGGATACCTTTACTATAAAGGCGGACGTAAAAAAAGAAACCTATTATTCAAAAAAAATTAATATGATTTGGGCCGCCAATGAACATAAAAAATTCAAAAAAATCAAATTTGTTGGGATTTTAAATTTCAAGACCTGTTTAAAACAGCCTGATGAAGCCGTTCTGTTTAAAGATTACCTTGAAAGGCATCTTTCAGAACCCCGCCGCTACTGCAAAACTGAAACAACTCAAAAAAACAGTCTGGACAGGCTGACTCAATCAACAACATGTGCTGGCAATACATTTTATGTGCCGGAAATCGCATATCGCCAAAGGTTCGGGCTTTACTTTTTCATGAAATGTAAAAACATCGACGATTATATCCAGCCTGTTTTGCACTTTCTGGAAGATTCTGGCGTAGGCCCAAATGCCAGAACAGGAAAAAACTGGTTCAAGGTTGCGGTTGCGGAAAAAACGCTGTTTGATGGGAATAATAGTCAGTCAGGCGATTCTTTTATAACCCTGTCCCGCTATATCAAGAATGAACCCATCAATGCAGAGGCTTCGTTTTATCAGCTTGCCTCCATCAGGTCGAAGGTTGAATCAAGACTTGAATTCTCTGGGGAAGATGTATGGAAACATCGGGTATCCTATTTTACCGCCGGGTCGGTGATAACTCCCGAAAAAAAAGCGGATCACTATGGTGGTCTTATTCCTGTCAAAGCCATTATGGGAAAAACCATTTATCAATATGGCTATGCCTACCCTGTATGGATAAACCGTGGAGGGAAGAATGAACTATAAACTTAAGGTGTTATCGCCATTGCATATCGGGTGTGGAGAAGAATACAATGGATTATCCTATCTCATGGATCCCAGAAAAAAACCACCTCAAATAAGCATATTAAATGAAGACCTGATTTTTGGAATGTTTAAAGATGGGCAGATTAAAAGTTTTGTCACATGGCTTGAAAATGAAAGGTTCCCCAATTTGTTTTATTTTTTCAAAAATGTACTTAAAGACAATAATTTTTCCTTGCAGAATCAATTGCGTCAAAAGGCCATTTACACAATTCCGAGCTATGCGGGACAGGAAAAATTAAAGAATATTAATTCCTTTATAAAACAAATGCAGCATCCTTACATCCCCGGTACGGAAATTAAAGGCGCTATCCGAACGGCTGTGCTGTATTGTTCATTGCGTGACCAAAGAAAATTGAACGAGTGGCTTGTCAATTCTATTAAAGACTTTGGGAGTAAATTCAACATTGAAATCGATCTTGTAAAAAATAAAAAAAATCTTGGTGAAAAAAATCCGAATAACGAAAGAGAATCTCTTGGAAATATTAAGAAGAAACTTGAAGATGAAATGAGCAAGATCACCAAAGAGCTTCAGGAAAGAACTTTAAATACCAATGCCAAAGACGCTAAATTTGATATCATGAAATATGTCCAGGTTGGGGATAGTGAGCTGCTCGACGCTGGGAAATATCTAACGGTCAGCTATGTAAAACCTTTTAATATTTCAAAGGAGCCTTCTATTTTTTATGAATATATTAAACCGGATACAGAAATCAGCTTATCAACGCTTACATTGGAAAGCACAAAATCACTGAAAGGCAAACTTGATCACATGGGGTTTGACGATAATCAAAAGAATATTGTCTCCGGCATGGATCAGATTTTGAAGTATTGTTACCGCTTTTCAAACGATTTGCTTGATGAGGAAATTTCATTTTTCAACAATCAGGACAATATCAAATTTAAATCCCCGGAGGGTAAGCAACGGATTCTTAACCACTTAAATGAGATTAAATCCCTGAACAAATCCGAATCCCCGGTTTTAAGAATCGGCAAGGATGAAGGATACAACAGCCTGACGGTTGGGCTTGCTGTAAAAAAACTGGATAACGACCTTTACGAAAATGTTCTGATCCACGCCACAAAAAACAAAAGTTATGATTCAGAACATGGCGGCCCTTTGCCGAAATCCCGCAAAATTGTTTACTGGAATGGCGTTGAGACAACAGCAGGATGGGTGAAACTGATACCGGAAATTGATTCGGCATCTCAACAGGCTTCTGAAAAAAATCCTGCTGATCAAAAAGTGCAGGCACATCAACCCGCGCCCCCGGCAGACCTTTCCATGCTTGCAAGTAAATTTAAGGTGGGGATAAAAAAATAATGAAAACTTATATTTGCACCTGCGGCACATCCATCGCCACTAAAAAAGGGATCAACCTTGAGCGTTTTCTTAACGTTTCGCTATCAGAATGGAATAATCGACAGGAAGAAATTGAGGCCGTCAAAGATCGAATTGCAGAAGAATTGAGTGGCATCAATCTGCCCGGCGGGCTTGATGAAACTTCGGCAGAGATAAAAAGCCTGGTCAAAATGGGCCTTGATAAAAATGACACGGTGATATTGATCACATCGGACACTATAGATGGCAAGCTGTGCGCGGAATCAGTCCGTGTGTTTCTCATTGATCATGAATTATGTTCTGAAAGTTCGTTGCAAATAAAGGAAATTGCCGGTCTTCAGGCAACAGATGGGAACCGATTTCAGAGAGAAGGCTTGAAGAATCTTTTGAATTATCTCATATCCCTTGAACACCAAAATATTATTTTTAATCCTACCGGAGGATATAAAAGCATTGTCCCATATGTTGCGCTTATGGGTATGATTTTTAACAAACCTGTCAAATACATACACGAAAATTCCGAGGACGTTCTGACCCTGACGGGGATTCCCCTTATCCTTGATGATGACGTGATATTGCGCATTGAGTCCAAGCTTCAAAAGATTGAAGAGGAAACAGCTATTTCCATACATAAATGGCAGGATGGTATTGATTATAATGACCGCAGGTTTGACTGTCTTGTCGAAATTGAAAACGGGATGGTGACCTTAAGCGGAATTGGCCTGTTGTTTTGGGAAAGATTTAGAAAAGATTATCCCAAAGAACTTGAACGTGACATTAGGTCTGCATCTGAAAAGGACAATAAGCTTTTGAGTCAGGGGGTGGGCCATCACGGGATAGAAAGAATTAAATCCATCGCCAGTAAATTGCTGCAATCTCCTTTTGTCAGAAGTGTCCCGAATAGCTGTGACCACCAGCCGAAGAGCCGGACTTGGGTAAAAGCCTTAAAACCAGCAGAGGCTAAGGCTCATCTACAAAGAGAAAGAAACGGCATCTGTATGGTAACCGATATACGCTCCGATTCTGGATTTTCTTTTCTCATTGAAACAACAGCACGGAATAATGTTGAGAATGAACAGATCGCCGAGATTTTAAACAGGAAATATTTTATATCATAAATTTAGCATTTGCTCAGGCAGTCAAAGCCCACATGGACAAAGCCTTCAAAAACAGCAGAGCCAAAGAAAAACTCATGCCTTTTCTGAGATTATGAATTTGACATTATATCCCAAATGGGATACATTATTGACATAAAAAATTTTTGATTGGAGATATCATGTATGAAAACACAAACAACTATAAGAATAGATCAAAAAAATTATATGCAGGCAAAAGAAATATTGGAATATTTGGGCTTAACCTATTCACAGGCGGTCGGTATATTCAATAATATGATCATTTGCCATAAAGGTCTTCCGTTTGAAGTTAAAATTCCAAATGATGAAACGCTGACTGCAATG
>JAGVGX010000249.1 GCA_020056865.1 Desulfobacterales bacterium | reverse complement strand
CTTCTCCCATCTTGTGGGAACGACCCGTATAGTAAAGTATCCGTTCCGTAACCGTAGTCTTTCCCGCGTCAATATGCGCAATAATTCCTATATTCCGTAAGTTATTTATATGGGTTGTGTTACTCATCGTATCAACATCATTTAGGATTTCAAGAGTGATTGCAAGCTCACATCAGCAAAACAGATAACATTTTTATGCCAGGACAAATTTTTTGTCAAGGGCAAGATAAACTCCGACAGTGGTCTTCAGTTACACAGTTCTATTGATTATTGTTCACCCGAGGAGTATAAATATATTCAAATGAAGAAAGTGGCTTAACCCTACAACGCAACTTAAAGAATAAAGCTGCTGTTTTCTAATCTCTTTTTTCTATGCGAAAGATACGCACGATGGTTTTTATTTTGAATCCATCTGACCGGTTCAATCGCTGATCTTATATCTTTTTGCCTTAATGGCATTACAACTTCTAATAAAATCCTAAGCTGCGACAGTGTAATAGAAGGTGCTTTTTTTTCCCAATCTTATTTTTATGTGCCAGAGAAAAAAATGTGCCATCATGCAAGTTAAGATATGATGATTCCAACCCCCATGCTTTCGAACTTCATAATGATCCATTCCAAGTTCACTTTTGGTTTCTTCAAAACACTGCTCGATTGCCCATCTAAGTCCGCTCAACCATACAAATGTCGGCAACTTACTGCTAACTGGAGCATTGCTGATATAATAAAAATAAACGGGATTCGGCTCAACTGTTCGCTTGATTATCAACCAAACGTTTTTTTCAGGCAAACCATTTTTAGCCGGAACCACTTGCCTTTTGGTAAATTCATATTCAATTGGTCCTTTTGCTCCCTCTGATACTTTGCGCTTGTACCAGAAAAAGTTATTAATATTTTTTGCCAAATTGTTTACCTTGATTGGTTTTTCTAAAATCGTTCTTGTTCTGATTTCTCCTTTATATTTATATTGCTTTTCTCGTAAAATCGGCCTGTTCAACCAACACTGTGTATCTAACGGAATCGATACAAAGTATGTCATGCCAATACATTTTTCCACAGCTTCGATAAATTCAGGGCTGGCACCATACAAAGAATCAGCTAATACATACTTGAACGGAAGAACATCCTCTTTAAAAAGCTTACAGAAGAAAATGTTGAATTGTTCAATGCAAACGCCAGCTTAAAAACGAATTAGAAACATGGAAGGAGGGACGAATAAGGTTCGAACAATAAAACTGATAACCTCTGTCCCCCCCTTTTTCCTACCCGTTTCCCACCCAAAGCAAAACGGATGAAAAACAACATAACTTATTGATATTATTAATTTGTAAGGACGCAAAGATTGGCAAGGCCATATCTGTAGGAAAATGCGTCCCTCTTAAAATTTTAAAATGATTTTCAGGTTAAAAGTTTTTTTGCAAACGCTTTGGCTTTAATCTCGTCTTCTTCGTTCGGATGTCCGGCCATCTGTTTGAGCATACCAGCCCACTGCTCATCAGTTAAATTCTGTTTCTTTTTTACCACCTCGTGTAAGGATTCAGCCAAAGCGCCCTGGCAGCGAAAACACCCTTTATATTCAATACCTTTTACCTTGCATGCTGTTTTTATAGGCGTAGTAAATACATTCATCGCCTGTTCCGGATAGGCCGGGGCGAAATGGGTAATGAACCCGGCCATTTTTTGGCCTGAACCAGCCTGAATTCCGGCTAAAAATTCTTTTACCGGTTCGGCCAGACCGCCGGAGTGGAGCGGCGAGCCAATTAGGATGAAATCGTACCCAGTCACATCACCGGGATTGAGATCTTTAAGCTTTTTCAGCTCCGCTTCATTGTCTCGGGCTGCTTCCTCGCAGATGGCCTTGGCAATTTTTTCCGTGTTTCCGGTCTGGCTGAAATAAGTCACTAATACTTTCATGATATAATCTCCTTTTTTCAGGTTAACCTTGTTTACTTGTGAACCCAGAGTGTGGGCTGCCCCGGGTTTAACTCCATTTTTTAAGTGTAAGTATGGCAAATAATTCTATTGAATTTTCAGCTCTTTATTCTATTG
The DNA here is from genome assembly GCA_020056865.1 of Desulfobacterales bacterium. The sequence continues at coordinate 2,154 of JAGVGX010000249.1, read as the reverse complement.
TTTAAGCTTATAATTTAATAATACAATGATAAACTGGAAAGCAAGATAAAATTTAAAGTGATTGGGGATTAATCTTTAATAGCTACTTTTGAAAAGCGTTAAAACAACGGGACAAGGCCTTCATCCTTGACAAACGAAGGCCTTGTAGATGTTAGCCTATGCAATTATTTATTTGGTCAATGTTATTTGAATTTTATCATCAAATTTTTCAACCGCTACTTGACAACCTTTATTTTCAGCTAAACGCTGTACATTTTCACAAGCAATTTTACTATCTACTAATATCTGTAAAGGAAATCCATTGTCTTTCATAGCCTTCATTGTTAACAGCACAGGTTGAGGGCATGAAAGACCACAGGCATCTATCTTCATCTCACACCTCCTTTATTTGTTCCCGCATAGTAACTCCAATGATCAAACAAACCGCTATCCCGATAATTACTGCTATCATTCCTGCTTGCGAAATACCCCCTATTTGTACCACACCATCTATAATCTTATCCGGTTTAGCAGCTAATGAAAAATTATGAGCAAAGGCCGCACCTGTGATCATTCCTAAAACAAATACCCCGGCATCTCCATCTCCTTCACCAGACAAAACAAGTTGTCTTCCGGGACATCCTCCGGCTAAAATAAAGGCTAAGCCAGCCAGAACCATTCCTGAAAAATTCCATAGATAGTTGCTATGCGCCACGGGCTGACCGACAATGCCGAAATTTACCTGCCCGAATATCAAATTTGTTAAAAAGGCTGATATTACCAAAGCAATGACCCCTCTCATAAGATGAAGATCACCTACTAATATCACATCACGAATTGAACCCATTGTACAAAAGCGTGTACGCTGAGCTATAAAACCTATTATCAAGCCTGCTGCCAAAGAGATTATAAGCGGTGCATGCAAAGAGCCTGGACCTTTTTCACTGAAGAAAATAGCCCCGTTTGCGCTGAACTTTGGTGCAAAAATAAGCAAAGCCAACAACCCTGCCATTATTACAGGCATAATGAATCCTGCTGAATAATGGGTTTTGTAAGAACGACCTAAGTTATAGCCGTATTTAAGAAACTGATCACCAATAGCGATTCCGGCAGTTAGTCCTATCAATCCTATAACAGCATTCATATCGCCACCGGCAAGTCTTAACAACGCCCGCCATGGACATCCTAAAAAGGTTAAAGCGCCTATCATTGCAAAAAAGCCTAAGACAAACCGCACAATCGTAGCAGAACCTGTACGGGCTTTGAATTCATGAAAAACGAAAGCCGCAATCATTGACCCAAGAATAAAACCCAGAATTTCCGGTCTGATATACTGAACAACAGAAGCTCGGTGAAGTCCTAATGCACCGGCAATATCACGTTCAAAACAGGCTACACATACTCCCATATTGGGCGGGTTGCCAAGCTTTTGTAAAAGCGAAGCCAAAATTCCTATAACAGCTCCGGTCAGAACAATTCCCCACCTGGAGGAAAGAAAACGAGAAAAAGGTTTAACAGACATAATATCTCCTTTCTAAAGTAAAAAATCGCTGTATGCACACGCTAAACAGCGATTGAAAGAAGATTACTATGTTATAATATTTTTAAAACATAGCTACACCGCTTTTAACGTATGCAAAATTTTTAATAATTACCAAACTGGTATGATTAAGGACATTTCAATTTCATCTGCGGTGTAACATACAATCACCTCCAATCTTAATTTGATAATCTGCTTTATGGGCTAACGAGTCTGCAGAAAACCCCTAAACCAGCTCTCTGCTGTCTGGTTGAACCCTCACTTACAGCAGTTATTGTTATTTTTCTTAAGCATTATGGGCTCAATGATTTTCCTAAACAGTAAAGCTGGTAAACTTGCACCGCAAAATGGTCCTGCGACATATACGATGAGGAAACCATATCGATTATCCGGCATAGCTGCATGATGCCATCCAGCAAGGTATGCAAACAATCTTGGAGAAAGATCTTTTAAGTGAGCACAGGATATATGTCGAGTTGCATAAATTGCAAGAGCCACACCTATACCCCATAACGCTGCAACTTGAAACAGGCCATTATGAGATGAGAACAATACTGTAAGGGCAACGGATCCACAGCCAAAGAACACCAATATAAATGTCCCTATAAATTCTCCAATAAAATCAATGTATTTTT
>JAGVGX010000138.1 GCA_020056865.1 Desulfobacterales bacterium | reverse complement strand
TGAAACTTGATTATAAAGATGATATTAAAATGACATCATCCGGTTTTTTTCATACATTGTATAATCACTACCCGGGTATGGACTATGAGCAGAAAACATCCGGACTGCTGTTTTCTGCTGGTATTACTTATGCGTGGTAATAATGGCGCAGACACAATCATGAACAGGAGGTTGTTGATGGCAAAACATATAAGGTGTTTTTTTTTACTGGTTGTTTATTTTATTTTATTTCCTATATCGCTGTTTGGCAAAGACGTAACTGTGTTCACAGAAAAAGTAGTTCCTGTGAGCGAGATTCCTTTTGAATATTTAATGCATGCAGAATCTTTTAAAGTAAGTCCTGATTTCAGACGCGTTGGCTATGTTGCCGCAAAAAAACTTCACTCTGTGCTGGTTATAGATATGAAAAAAGATTTTTCATTTTATGCCATAGGTACCGGTTACCCCATTTTCAGCCCGAATTCAAAACATTATCTCGCTGTAGTTAAAGAAAAAGGCAGATGGAGACTTTGTGTTGACGGAAGACTCATGACGCCTTTTGACGCGATTGGCCAGACTGTATTCAGCCATGATTCCAAACGACTGGCATATGTTGCTCAGCTCGGCAACAGTCAATTTGTTATTCTGGATAACAAAAAAAACTCTGGTTTCAAAGGAATAAAAAAAGGTTCATTGGTTTTCAGCCCGGATTCTTCAAGGCTTGCTTATGAGGCATTTCAAGACGCGAAATGGCACATTGTTGTAGACGGGAAAAAAACGCCGCCATGTGATGAAATAGGCGGGAAAATATTCAGCCCTGATTCGAAACATTTTGTATTTACAGCAAAAAACAATAATAAGTGGTTCGTCGTCATTGATGGTAAAAAAAGCCCTTTGTATGATAATGTGAATGCTTTGCATTTCAGTGAAGACAGCGCACGGTTTTTTTATAATTCAGACATTGATGACAAGCACTATATATATATGGATGGTAAATTGCAGCAAACTTCCGGTCAGGTGGCCCTGGTTAAAACCAGCCCGGATTCAAAACATGTTGCGTATGTCCTTATAAAAGAAAAAAAAATGTATGTGGTATTCAACGGACAAAAAGATCCGGCTTTTGACAGGATTGGCTACATGGAATTCAGCCCGGATTCAAAACATTTTACTTATACAGCAATTAGAAGTGGCAAGTCACAATATGTTATTGACGGAGATGTCAGCAAGGAATACGAGACGAGTGGAGGTGTTATTTTCAGTGCGGATTCCAAAAGAAATGCTGTTGTTGTTCAAGAAAATGAAGAATCGCACATTATTATTGACGGAAAGAAAAACCCAAGCGCCGTTGATTTAATAGCAAAGCCTGTATTCAGCCCGGATTCAAAACATATTGCATATACGACGAAAAAAGATAATGTGTTAACCATGGTGCTTGACGGCAAGGCGGGCAAGTCATACGACAGAATAAGCCAGCCCTATTTCAGCCCGGACTCAAAACATCTTGTTTATATGATTAAAAAAGATGATAAATGGTCGATAGTGGTCGATCATGTTGAAGGGAAAGAAAAGTTTATAAATTTTATAGGTGATGCGGAGCTTGTTTTTGAATCTTCAACCCGTTTTTCCATGCTTGCTGTGAATGACTTAAGTCCAGAGTTTGTCAGGCTTGAGGTTGAAATTAAAGAAGATAAAAAACAGTAACCGGGTGGCTATCTGGTGAAATCAAAAACAGTATTATGATCCTGGGTTGTTATGGAGATAGAAGAATTTTCCGAAATTATCCGAGTTATTTTTGTATGATCATCTAATAATTGGATAGAACTGTTAACATCGGCATTCGGGGTATAGTAATTATAGTTTTCATATAATTGCCCTGTTCCTGGAACCAGTTTTACGGTGGCCTCTCCGGTGATATCAGGATATAAGTGACTATACAGTTCCTCTTTTCCGGAAATGATACCCATGCTGGAATTGTTTACAATACGATTGTTGTATGCGATAAAATCAGCCATGCTCTTTTCCTGCTGGCCCATTTCAGGTGTTTTACCGCCTATCATGTGTATTTTAAAATGGATTTTTCCGCTAGGGACTAAGTAGCCTTCATTGCTTTTAGTGTAGGTTGTCATTTTTATACTGAGGGTTTTTGGAACAGATATACCTATATCGGCGATAGCATTTCCCAGAGCGGCGTCTTCGATGACCGACATTTCAGATAGACAGGTATTTGCAGAAAAAAATATCGCAAATATCATAAGGACTGTTATGTAAATGTTATGTTTGTTCATGGCCTATTCTTTTAAAGAAAGATTTAACTATAATTTATTGATATTATATCAAGTTTTTACTTATTTGTCAAGGCATTTTTTTTGTGTTGACGGTTTCCAGTTATCGGTTCACGGTTGGAAAAATGATTCAGGAGTCAGTAGTCAGGAGTCAGAATTCAGAATTCAGAATTCAGAATCCAGGAGTCAGAATGAGCAAATCTGCGAGGACGTTTGAAGACTTGATCGTTTGGCAGGTCGATACTATTTTATTTTTACCAAGGATCTTGAATACGGAGATGTATCTGAAACGACCCTGCTGCTGGCAGAGGTTAGCAAACTACTGGACGCGTATTCTCGGAGTATTCTGAATTCTGACTCCTGAATTCTGAATTCTGACTGCCTAAAATAGTTACTGAAAGAATTAATTCAAGAATGGTTAAAAAATCAGTACATCTTATCATTATAATTTTACTTTCCTGTTGTTTCCTGTATTTTTTTTTAAACAGCGTGCAATGGGAACACATGCTCGATTATCTTGTTGATATGGATATCACGTATTTTGTTGCATTTGTTGTGCTGACCCCCCTTCATTTGGTAACGCGAGCCATCCGATGGAACTATCTGCTTGTGCATGAAAAATCGGATATTTCATTTTTCAGCCGGTTTGCAGCTAATGCCGTTGGGTTTACGGTGACCTATATTTTGCCGGGAAGACTGGGCGAGCTGGTAAAACCGATGTATCTTTCCCGCAAGGAGAAT
>JAGVGX010000022.1 GCA_020056865.1 Desulfobacterales bacterium | reverse complement strand
TTTTAGCAGCGCTCCGGCATGAGTATCCAATTACGGGAAAGGAATACTTTCTCAGGGTGTGAGTTCAAAAATTATCTTGCTGAATATTTGTTCGTACAGGGATTTGCATGCCAGATGAAAAACCTAAATCTTCCCGACGTTCTTCAATTTCTTTGAAGAAAAATATCGCCGCCAATTTTGCCGGAACATTTTGGCAGGCTCTCATGGGATTGATCTTTATACCTCTGTATATTAAATACATAGGAATAGAATCGTATGGGTTAATAGCCATTTTTGCTACACTTCAGATCATTTTTGGTCTTTTAGACGCTGGGTTGGGTAATACTTTAACCCGTGAAATGGCAAGACTTTCAGTATTGCCGAATAAAGAACAAGAAACGCGTAATCTTGTAAGAACCCTGGAGACGCTTTATTGGGGCATCGCTGTTCTTGTCGGAATTGCTGTTGTGTCATTATCATCAAGTATTGCACATTACTGGGTTAAAGCTGGGCAGTTATCTCCCACAACCATCGAACAATCGTTTTTAATCATGGGCTTCATTATGGTTTTCCAGATGCCCATCGGATTTTACTCTGGTGGGTTGATGGGGCTACAGAAACAAGTCCTTCTTAACGTTATCAATGTTTGCATGGGCACATTACGCGGTGCCGGTGCTGTCTTTATTCTGTGGTTGGTTTCACCAACAATACAGGCTTTTTTATTCTGGCAATTCGGAATCAGCATAATAAATGCGTTTTTATTTGCACTTTTCCTTTGGCGCAGCCTGCCTCGTAGTAAGAATAAAGCTGTATTTCAAACGCAACTCCTTAGAGGTATTTGGAGGTTTACTGCCGGGATGAGCGGGATATCTATCCTCGCAGTAATTCTCACTCAACTAGATAAGATAATATTAAGCAAGTTACTTTCGCTCGAGATGTTTGGTTATTACTCGCTTGCAAGTTTGGTAGCGATGAGCCTTGGACGTATTTTTACCCCCGTATTTTTTAGTATTTATCCAAGATTTACTCAATTAGTCTCTATCAATGACCTGGATGAATTAAAACGTCTTTATCATAAAAGCTGCCAATTTATTGCAGTCTTAATCCTGCCGGTCGCAGTTGTTATTGCTTTATTTTCCTATGAAGTTATTCTTCTCTGGACACAGAATCCGATAACTGCCGAAAAAACTCATCTCATCGTAAGCATTATGATTTGTGGGACTGCACTCAACGGTCTTATGAATCCTCCATATGCATTGCAACTGGCATTTGGCTGGACCAAATTGTCTGTCATAAAAAATATTGTGGCACTGATCATCCTAGCCCCACTCATAATTCTTTTGACAATGCATTATGGTCCTATTGGTGCAGCAAGTGCTTGGCTAATGTTAAACATCGGATATGTTATTTTTGAAATTCCAGTAATGCATAGCAAAGTATTACGGCAAGAAATGTGGCGTTGGTATTGGAACGATGTAAGTGTTCCAATCATAGCAGGCCTATCTTTAGCAGGTTTAGGACGATTACTTTTTAATGGTACGACATCTCAATCCATGATGTTACTCCATTTGATGGTCATTTCAGTTTTAACACTAGGGGTAACATTAGTTGCTGTCCCGACAATCAGATCAATTGTATATGACCAGTTCTTAAGAATAAAATTACATTTCTAATTGAACGAAGGGAAAAACGAAAGTTCTGCCAAAAAGGTGTCATGATTGAATAAAACAGTATTATTTGTTTCTCATAAGAAAGCGAAGTGCGGCGTGTATGAATTTGGAAAAAGCGTCACTGATGTTTTACAAGTCTCAAAGAACTACCAATTCATACGCGTTGAATGTTCGTCATTAGATGACTTACAGAAGGCGATTGCTATAAATGTACCCGCTGCCATTATTTATAATTATTATCCATCGGTATTGCCATGGGTGGCAACCAGAATTGGCCCCAAACTTTACCGAACTAATATCGCTTCCATTCAAATTCCCCAAATTGGGATAATACACGAAATAACACAACATATTGCTGATACGGCTACTAATTACAAAAAGAAATTCATTCTCGGCGGTGTTTCCGATTTAAGTAATTCATTGTTTGACTTTTACATCACGCCTGATCCAACTTTATTGTTGCGAAATCCGTTTGTTTATAAAACAGGAAGATTGATACCATCGTATCAGAATGACTTTCCGCTTCCTTCAAAGCCTGTTATTGGTAGTTTTGGTTTTGCTACTCCTAAAAAGGGATTCGAAAACATTGTGCGGTTAGTTCAGGAAGAATTTGATGAAGCTGTTATCCGGTTTAATATTCCCGCTGCCGATTTTGGTGAAGATAAAGATGGTGCCAAAGCAAGGGGTATTGCTGAAAAGTGCAAAGCTCTGATTGTTAAACCTGGGGTTCAAATAGTCCTTACGCACGATTTCCTGGACGCCAAAACCATGTTGGACTTTCTGGCGAAAAATACCGTCAATATATTTTTATATGAACATGATGCGACAAGCGGCAAAGGGCTATCCAGTGCGGTGGATAATGCCATGGCGGTTCAAAGGCCTGTCGCTGTTTCAGATGCTGTAATGTTCAGGCATATATTTGATATTGATCCTTCTATATGCGTTACAAAAAACAATCTGAAGACAATTATTCAAAATGGTTTTGCGCCGCTAGAAAAACACTATAATGAGTGGAATGCAGAAAACCTTTTATGGGAATATGAAAGGATTATGAATGCGGTTTTTGTGAAACAGAGAAATAAGAAGTTGCACAGAATGGGTATTATCAGAACAGTGGAATCAAAATTGAAGCGCCTATTGAATACGCCGGATAAATCATTCACCTGGTTAAGAGACGCCGACAACGTTACATACGATGATATGCACGTTGGTGGTTCTCTGCAATATCGACCGATACGCATTCCCCCAAATGTTTCTTTGAACCGTATTCTGGACAACAACGCAAGGAAATTATACGCACCTGCCATTGATAAAATAACCGAGTTAGTACCGAAATCAGTGTCCATAAAAATTGCAGAAGCCAACGTACAACAGGCTTTTGTATTTGACACCGTGTATCGCTATCTATGTAAATATCTGAATCCTAAACTATTATGTGTAGGAAGTTATGAGGATACTGCCTCAATGAGTTTGATAAAAATGGGGTATTCGGTTGAGGAAATAGATCCGATGATTAACTATTCCTTACAGGAGTATTTTACGAAACCAACCACCGTTAAAAATTCATACGATATTATTTTTTCAACTTCTGTGATTGAACATGATCCAAACGACGAGTCATTTATAAAGTGCATTTCTGATTTATTGGCACCGAGCGGCGTGGCTGTAATTACTTGTGACTATAAAGACGGATGGAAGCCGGATGAAGCTAAACCGGATATTGATGCAAGATTTTATACACAACATGATCTCAGAGATCGTTTGTTACCACTGATGAGTAATTGCTATTTGGTAGATGAACCGCAATGGGATTGCCCCAATCCTGAGTTTAACTATTTGGGAAGATATCAATACACTTTTGCTACTTTTGTCGTAAAAAAAGGTGATAAAGAAAAGACGCGAATTAAGTAAACCATGACCAAGCTCCATTTATCTATTTGCATCCCTACATACAATTTTGGGAAGTTCATCGGGCAAACTCTGGATAGCATTCTCCGCAATCTTACAGAGGGTGTGGAGGTTGTTGTTTTGGATGGCGGATCAACAGATGATACTGGGCATGTTGTGGCGCAAAGGCAACATGACTTTCCGCAAATAAAATACCATCGACAAGAATTCCGAGGGGGAATTGATAGGGACATCGCGAAAGTTATCAGCTTGTCACATGGCGATTATTGTTGGTTGTTTTCAGCAGACGACATCATGAAGACTGGTGCCGTGGATAAGGTGCTTAATCACATACAGTCTCATTGCGATATCTATTTGTGTGAACAAACGATATGTGATTATGAAATGCACGCTATCAAAGAACATCCGATTTTTAATCATATTACTGCTCCGGAAATCTTTCATCTTGGCGATGCATTACAACGGCAAAGATATTTTAGTGAAGCAAAAACGAGTGAGGCGTTTTTTAGTTTCTTATCCGGCCCAATTTTTAGAAGAGATATATG
>JAGVGX010000065.1 GCA_020056865.1 Desulfobacterales bacterium | reverse complement strand
ATTCAAGGAGGGATTTCTTTCCGGTATTAAACATCTGGAGTCTGAAGTAGTTAAGAAATGGAAAACAGCATCAGGCGCTACCCCTATCCCGGTGGATATGAAGGGCGCCGATCTTCTTTATGTAGCTTTATCCGGAGCTCACTCAATTATTCCCGCTGCAACTGTCTTTAATGCAGCCGGAGAAAACTGGACGTTAAGTTTTTTTGAAGCGGTTAATTTTGGCGCATTTGTCGGAGATCCAACAAAAACAACTCTTATTTCAGATCGTATCGTTAACGAAGCCATCCGCTTAAAGGTCAAAGAAGTATGCATCTGTGAATGCGGAACGGCATTTCGTGTAATGAAACAACTGGCGGGCAAGCACCCTTTTACCGTATCGTCGGTTACACAGGTTCATGCCAGGTATATCCGGCAGGGACGTATCAAGCTAAGCAAATCCAAACTCAAAGGGCCGGTGACGTATCATGACCCGTGCCAGATAGCAAGAAACGGCGGAGTAATTGATGAGCCACGCTTTATTCTTCAGCAAATAACAGATAATTTTCTTGAGATGTCTCCGGATCCCAAGTACAACTGGTGCTGCGGCGGAGGCGGAGGTTTAGTTTCTCTGGGTGAAGAGACTCTGGATTTCAGGATGAAATCATCCAAAGTAAAGGTTGACCAGGTTAAACAAACAGGTGCGATAACACTTGTAACAGCGTGCGAGAACTGCCATACACAGTTAAACAACCTCAATGATCACTATAACATGGGGGTAACGGTCCATTTTCTAAGTGCTATGGTTGCTGACGCGCTTGTTAAGGATCCGTATCCATAACGCATTTATTTTCTTCTGTCAAAAGACTCTGCCCTGCTCTTTCCAAAACCGCCCAGCCCGCTGAAAGCAACCATGAATTCATATTTAATATCGCCTTCATCATTAGTAAAACCAAGGCTTAACGACCAGCACTGTGCAGAATATATAAACCCTAATCCTTTTTCAATATCTTTTTTTTCAAAAAGATCACGCTCCCATTGTCCAAATGTTGCAAGCCTTTCAGTTATGTTGACAAACAGATTGGTATAAACGGATCTGTTAAAATTTTTGTTATACCTGTATTCAATATATATCGCATCACTTCTATTGTTTGAAGCTTTTAATTCCAAATTATGCGATAGAAAGGCACTTTCATAAAAAGACCATTGTGCGTCTGCTTCAAAAGATAAATACTTAAAAGGGTTAAATTCAATTTTACCGTATAACGGGTAAAATGGCCGTTTATGCAGTCCGTCCTTCCATCTCGAAGGATCATCTTCTTTCTCCTCATTGATGTCATAGCTTTGTTCCAGTTTCAGACGACATAACTGACGGTATGTATAGTTTGAAAACATATCTGTTTGGTCTTCCGGTTGATTGGTCTGTTTTTTCGACCTTGAAACAAAGGTATTGATAACTGAACCGGTAATTACATTTTCCTTATTTATCCGGTTGATACCGTCGCTCAATGCGTTAAACGAAGGCAATCCATCCTGGCTGGTTTCAGGAAGGTAATCATAAACCACCTGTGACCTTATGGTATGCTTGATTTTCTCAACGATACCGGTGTTCACCTGGTAAACCTTGAATATTTCAGTTGAAAAATCAAGTTTAACATCATAAAGTTCTCGGGAATTTACCTTATCCTTATCACTTTCATCCGCTTTATATTGTTCAATATTCCAGCTAGTTTCTCTTAATCCGATTGAAGGCTCAAAGGAAAAATAGTTTTTATACCTTTTCGGCAAATATAACCTTGTATAAATATCAGCTCTATGACCTCTGGCATCGTCCTGGCTGTACAAATATGTGTATTCAGTATTCAGGTCCCAGTAAAAAGGCGTTTCCATGATTTTTTGTTTTGAAGCATCAAATCCAAGAAACGGAAGCTGCTGCATATTTTTGTCGATTCTTGTCTGACGCCTTGCAATGACATCATCGTACCAGAGCGTTTGGGCATTAAGGTTAAACCTGTTCCAGCTTTTACTTATATTCAACCGATTTGTTCTGACAGGATCATCAAAATCGTCAAGCTCACGATAAAAATATTTTTCAAAATACTTCTTTGTATCCTTAAAACCTGAGTAACCATCTTTAAACTCATGGAGATAATCCTGATCGCTTACCACATCTACGTCAAGTTTTGCCGAAAACCCATAAGGAATATCCTGGTCATTCTTCATCCTGAACCAGTACCTGTCGGAATTGGGACGAAGTATATTCTCACCGCGGTCATTATAGCCCCAATCATTACTGGTATCTGATATGCCGTTGTCAACCTTTCTGTCATCCAGAAAATCATACATGATCGCACCTTTGGATTCGTCGTCTATAACATACCTATATTCCAATCCATATTTTATGCCGCGCAAGCCCATGTAATTTGAATACAGCGTTGCATCAGAGCTTTCGTTGATTGCCCAATATAAAGGCTGAGAAAATTCCATCCCTCTTCGATCTGAATAACCTATTTGAGCCGGAAGAAGGCCGGATTGACGTTCGGTCTTTACCGGAAAAACGAAAAAAGGCGCATACAACACCGGCATCTTTTTTGTCCAGAAAGCCACATGGTCAATAAATCCATATCCTTCAAGATTGACTTTAAGTTTTTTGCCTGTAATCTTCCAGACAGGCGTATCACCGTCACATGTAGACACACTGGCATTGTCAACCACATACGTATCCTGACCAATTTTATTTATTTTGTCGCCGGTTATGTGAAAATTATTCTCTTTGATAAACATGCGACCATCCGATACCACACCTGTTTCATTATCAAGATCAATATCCATACTGCTTCCGGAAAGCCTGTCTTCACCCATAGCCACAGTAACATGCCCTGTTGCATAGGCTTTCATATGATTGTGGTCAAAACGGACAACATCTGCAGTTATTTTGCTTCCTGCTTTACTGATGATCACATTCCCTCTGGCAACATAATCATTTGTCTTTTTAAAATACATGATCTCATCTGCAGTGATTTCCCATGGTTTTTCCGGATCATTAACTGATAAGTTATCGTATTTACTATCAAAGGAATAGGCGGCCGTAGAAAATAGAAAAAAAAAGATTACAGTTAATCTTTTAATTAAACAGTAACGATTCGAAATCAAAGTAAACAACATAATTTATGGATGGGTTGATTTGAGCAAGTATTATATGAAAAGTATATCGTAACTAATCAGGTTTATAGGGGCAAAGGCATAGAGAGACCTTTGCCCCTATGTGCCTACCTGAATAAGTTACAAATTAATTCTATCAGATACCGCCGCAAAAAGGATTGAACCGCTTTTCTTGGCCTATTGTGGTTGATCCCATGTGACCGGGGTAAACTTTTACATCATCTTCCAGAACAAAAAGCTTTGTTTTGATGCTTGATATCAACGTTTCATAATCACCTTCGGGTATATCCGTACGCCCTATAGATCCGGCAAAAAGGGTATCTCCAACAAACACATGCCCTTGTGTATAAATTGAAATTCCCCCTTGAGAATGACCTGGTGTGTGTATAATTTTCAGTGTGATTTTGCCAAATGAAACTGTATCACCATCTTCTATAGTCTTATCCGGAGGCCCGGAATTTTCTGCGGACATCCCCCATGCATATGCATGTTCTGCAGTTTGGCTAAGCATAGATGCATCAAGAGGATGAATCATAAGCGTGGCTCCGGTTGCATCCTTTAATTTTTTATTTCCCCCAACATGGTCAAAATGACCATGTGTATTGATAATATATTTAAGCTTAAGATTAGAGTCAGCAAGCGACAATAAGATCTTGTCTGTATCATCTCCTGGATCAATAACAACGGCTTTTCTGGTATCCTTACAACCTAAAATATAACAATTGGCCATGATTGGCCCTACGGTTAACCCTTTAATAATCAAAATTTCCTCCTGTTTGATCATATTAAACAAAGGCGTTTGAGACTACAGCTACGAAATTATGAACAAACGGTTTGATCAACGCTATTGCTGTCTTTTTCGTGTTCAATTCGAATACTGTCGAGTATCCCGTTGATAAAAGCACCGGAATCTTCTGCCCCGAACTTTTTTCCGATATCAATCGCCTCGTTTATTGACACTTTTGCAGGAACATCATCACAATACAAAAGCTCATACGCAGCAAGCCTTAATATATTTCTATCAACGCAAGGCATGCGATTCAATTTCCATTTACTTGAAAACCGCTTGATAATCAAATCAATTTCATCACTCATAGCTATGACACCCCTTACAATTTCTTCAAAAAAAGGGGGCGGTTTTTCAGACCCAATAAAATGATCAACAAAAAGCTTGAGCATCTCTTCAGATCTGTTTTTTCTCATGTCCATATAAAACAGGGCCTGAAGAGCAAGCTCTCGTGACCTTCGACGACTACTCATTGTTATACCTTTTCAACAGCCTCAATCACGTTTGCCATTTCAATGGCAGCAATGGCAGCCTCCCATCCCTTGTTGCCGGCCTTCGTGCCTGCCCGCTCAATAGCCTGCTCAATCGTATCCGTTGTTAATACCCCCAGAATAACAGGCACATTGGTTTTAACGCTGACACTTGCTATGCCTTTTGTCACTTCGGAACTTACATAGTCAAAATGCGGCGTGGCGCCACGAATCACAGCGCCAAGGCATATCACTGCATGATATGTTCCCTTTTGAGCCATCTTCTGGGAAAGCAACGGGATTTCAAAAGCGCCGGGTACCTTTACAATATCTATATCTTCGTTATTTGCCCCCGAACGCACCAAAGCGTCAAGCGCTCCACCCAAAAGCTTTTCAGAAATAAACTCATTAAACCGGCTGACAACAATAGCAAATTTTTTCCCTTTTGCCTGCAGCATACCTTCAATAATTTTTGGCATTATTATCCCCCTTTTATCTTGTTACAAGCCCAGATCAAGCAAATGTCCCATTTTAAGCTTTTTACATTCGAGATACCCCCTGTTAAATTCATTAGGCTCGACTTCTATGGAAACCTGTTCAACAATACTTAATCCATACCCTTCAAGCCCTATCATTTTTTTGGGGTTATTGGTCAATATTTTCATCTTTTTTACACCGAGATCAACCAGTATTTGAGCACCAATCCCGTAATCTCTGAGGTCATCTTTAAATCCCAGCTTTATGTTTGCCTCAACCGTATCAAAACCCCGGGTACGCTGAAGTTCGTAGGCTTTGAGTTTATTAACAAGCCCAATCCCTCTGCCTTCCTGCCTCAGATAAAGAACAACACCCGCGCCTTCCTTTTCAACCATGATCATTGCCTTGTGGAGCTGGTCTGCGCAATCACATCTGCAGGAACCAAAAATATCACCGGTCATGCACTCGGAATGCACACGAACAAGAACAGGTTTTTCAGAATCTATTTCACCTTTAACCAGTGCAATATGGAGCAGATCATCAACTGCATTCTCATATGCAATAATTTTAAACTCCCCTCCATATCTTGTTGGAATCAGTGTCTCAGCAGATCGCCTAACAAACGTCTCCGTTTGCATACGATATTCAACAAGATCGGCAATCGTACAAATTCCCAGGCCATGTTTTTTACTGAATTTTTCGAGAGAGGGCATCCTGGCCATTGAACCGTCATCATCCATAATTTCACAAATTACCCCGGCAGGTTTTAAACCTGCAAGCCGTGCCAGGTCAACGGACCCTTCTGTCTGACCTACCCGAACCATAACACCGCCGGCTCTGGCTCTTAAAGGGAAAACATGACCCGGCCTGGCAAGATCTTCCGGCTTTGCATCATCAGCGATGGCGGTAAGAATGGTTGTTGCACGATCCGCAGCAGAAATGCCGGTGGTAACGCCATACTTTGCTTCAATAGACACCGTAAATCCGGTTTCGAACTGTGATGTATTTCTTCTCACCATCATTGGCAGTGCAAGAGCATCAATTTTTTCCCCGGTCAGAGAAAGGCATATCAGTCCTCTGCCGTACTTTGCCATAAAATTAATCGCTTCAGGAGTAATCGCCTCAGCGGCAATGGTAAGGTCACCTTCGTTTTCACGGTCTTCATCATCCACCAGAATAACCATTTTACCTGCACGAATATCTTGTATCGCCTCTTCAATAGAAATAAGCGGCATTTTATTATCTCCTATATGAACCTAAAAACCCGGTTCTTGATAAAAATTCCATATTTATTTTAGACATGGGGGAGTTTTTATCCTTATCTGATCCTTTGGTTAAAAATTGTTCAACATATTTTCCTATCATATCGGTTTCAATATTAACATCATCTCCTGCTTTTTTAAAACCTATGGTTGTCAGCATCGCCGTATGAGGAATGATACTGACTTCAAAACTGCCTGGAAAGCATTTGCTGATCGTCAGACTGATGCCGTCAAGTGCAACCGATCCTTTTTTTATCATGTAACGAGAAAGCGATTCCGGTACGGATATTGAAACAATTATGGCATTTGCTGCCTTAGCCTTATGCGTTATGGTGCCTATCCCGTCAACATGGCCTGAAACAAGATGGCCGTCTATACGGTCTGAAAAGCGAAGTGCACGTTCAAGATTCACCCGCTGGCCGGCTCTGGTTTTTGAAAAAGTCGTCAGGCCATACGTCTCAGGAGACATGTCAACCTTGAAATTTTTGCCATTGCGTTCAACAACCGTCAGGCAGGCACCGCTAACGCAAATACTGTCTCCAATCTTTGTTTCATCAAAAACAACATCGGATTCTATTTGAAGCCGTCTGCCTTGGCTTGAAAAAGAAACCTCCTTGATTGTTCCAAAACATTCTATAATTCCGGTAAACATATGCTGTAACACAAATGCTGTCTTTTGGTTATCTGTTTTTAATATACCCTTCTATCATAACATCATCGTTAAACTGACTGACATGGATATCCGTAACAGAAATACATCCGTTCATTAAGGACGGCCCATCACCACGACAAAGAGGTACCCCGTCATTTGAACCGAGGATTTTAGGCCCATAAAAAAAACATATTTTATCAACTATTTTTGCATCTAAGGCAGATGCTGTTACCCGGCTTCCGCCTTCAATAACAAGACTTGTTATACCATATGAACCCAAGCGATCCATAAGGATATTCAAGTCGATCAAGCCGTTTTTAACAGATGACGAAATGACCTTGACCCCTTTTTTTTCAATTTTAAGTTTTTTATTTTTTGAAACATCAGCACCTGTAACAATAATCGTATCTGAGTCAGACGTATGGTTCAATACATGAGCATTCTCACAAATAGACAGGTGAGAATCGAGTATCACCCTTACAGGGTCGATGCAATTGATTTGATCAAGTCGTGTTGTCAACCTCGGGTTGTCTTTTTTAACAGTTCCTATCCCTACCATGATCGCATCGCATACATGTCTTAAGTTGTGAGAAAATTGTCTGGATTCAGGGCAGGTAATCCATTTGGAATCCCCTGTTTTTGTAGCAATATATCCATCCAGCGTCGCTGCACATTTTAAAATTACAAAAGGGCGCTTTGTCTTAACATATTTTACAAAGACTTCGTTTTGTTTGGCTGCCTGATCTTCACATACGCCTAAGGTTACGTGTATGCCTTTGCCCTTCAGATAATCGATTCCTCCTCCTTGTACATCGGGATTTGGATCATTCATGGCAATAACCACCCGCTCTATGCCTGCATCATAAATTTTTTGAGTACATGGCGGCGTTCTTCCCGTATGATTACAGGGTTCTAAAGTAACATACAGGATTGAGCCTTCTGCATGATCTCCTGCTTCGTTAATTGCATTAACTTCTGCATGAGCACTGCCGGCTGATTTGTGGTATCCTTTTCCTGCAATCTTGCCTTTTTTAACAACAACAGCACCTACTATAGGATTGGGAGATGTAAACCCTCTTCCTTGTTTTGCAAGGTCAAGCGCCATTTGCATAAAATAGATATCATCTGTCATGGCAGAACATGTTATCCCTAAACCGTTTCCTTGTTAAGAAGGGTTTTGAGTTCTGAAATAAAATCGTTTACATCCTTAAACTCTCTGTACACAGATGCAAATCTCACATATGCCACATCATCAAGCTTATGAAGTCTTTCCATAATTTTTTCCCCTATGACGGACGATGGGAGCTCTTTTTCACCAATTTCCTTAAGGTCGTTCTCTAACAGATCTATAAACGCTTCAATAACATTCATACTTATATCACGTTTTTCACATGCTTTTTTAATACCGGAGCTTACCTTTTCTCGAGAAAAAACTTCTCTGCGCCCATCTTTTTTTACTATCATGACAGGTGTCTGTTCAATTTGTTCATATGTGGTAAACCTTCTGCCGCATGAAAGACATTCCCTGCGCCTTCGGATCACATTTTTCTGCTTGTTTAATCTGGAATCAATGACCTTGTTGTCAAGTTCCTTACAAAACAAACATTTCATGAATCTGTCTCCCGGGTTTGATTCTCTAATTTTATCAAATTAATATCAGCTTCTTCAAGCATGTCACGTGACATTGAATCGGCATATCCATACAAGTAAACGATTTTTTTTATACCGGCATTTATAATCATTTTTGCACAAATAGAACAGGGCAGATTTGTACAGAAAACCGTTGCATCTTTTATTGAAACACCATACAGCGCCGCCTGAATAATGGCATTTTGCTCTGCATGGGTACCTCTGCACAGCTCATGCCTTTCCCCTGAAGGAATATCCATTGTTTCACGCAGGCAGCCCACATCCAGACAATGTGAAATACCTGAAGGTGCGCCATTATAACCTGTTGAAAGGATTCTCTTATCCTTGATGATCACAGCGCCAACAGATCTTCTGATGCACGTCGAACGTTTTGACACCAGTACGGCAATATCCATAAAATAATCTTCCCACGAAGGCCGATTGTCTTTACGCAACATCATCAAACACCATCTTTGTTTTAATTTCTGAAATAAAGCGGAAACGATTCACACATCTGTTTTACCTTCTTTTTGGCATAAACAATTTGAGCCGAATCTTTTGGATGCTTTAAAACATCGGCAATAAGTCCGGCAATTATTACCATTTCTGTTTTTCCCATTCCTCTTGTTGTTACAGAAGGTGTGCCGATACGTATCCCGCTTGTTACAAAGGGGCTTCGTGCTTCAGCCGGTATGGAATTTTTATTGACCGTAATCCCCGCGCAACCAAGAACAACTTCAGCTTCTTTGCCCGTAATGTCCAAATTTCTTAAGTCTACAAGCATCATATGGTTATCCGTACCATCAGAAACGAGTTTCAGACCTAAATCCATCAAATTCTCGGCAAGCGCTCTGGCATTGTCCACGGTTGCTTTTTGATACACCTTGAAAGACGGCAACATGGCCTCTTTAAATGCAACTGCTTTGGCTGCAATAACGTGCATAAGGGGGCCGCCCTGAATCCCAGGGAAAACCGTACTTTTCAACTTATCACAATAATCGTTTTTTGATAGT
>JAGVGX010000158.1 GCA_020056865.1 Desulfobacterales bacterium | reverse complement strand
CCTGATAATATTTTTGAAAACATTGGAGACGTAAACTATTCAACACTTTCCTATTTTGACATTAACAATTTGGCCGGACTTCAGGGTCACTTTAAAAATGCTTACTTTACTTCTTTTCTTAAAACCCACACCCATTGGAAAACAGGTAAAAAGGACAAAGGGATTTGGTCGGGAAGGTATAATGCGCCCATCATTTTTTATCTATTATGGCATGACCCTACTGTTCCAGAATCGAACCTGAAAGATTTGCCAATCGCCAGGAGGTTCGGAGATACTATTATCATTCGCACCGGTTTCGGACCGGACGACACGTTCGTTTCGTTCAAAAGCGGCATCCACTGGGGATTCCATTCTCAGCTTGATCATGGTTCGTTTACTATATTTAAGAACGCTCCACTGGCAATTGACAGTGGATATTACGACAACTGGAATTGGGGGAAAAAGCACAATTGGAACTATTGGAAAAGGACAATTGCCCATAATACGCTTCTTATAGATAACCCGGATGAAAAACCCGTCTACTGGCCCAAGAAGTTCGCACTCGAAAATGACGGCGGGCAGCGTCTTGCTTGGGTGTCATTTCGTCCTCCTCATCTTTTTTCAGGTAGTCATAACAAGCCTTTGAGCATTAGCGATTTAAAAAATCGTTTCGAAGAATTCAGCATGGGCAAAATTACGTGTTACGAACCTAAAGATAACTACGTTTATATACGGACTGATCTTACTGATGCTTATAACAATAAGTATTGTGGATCTGGGAATAATCAGCCCTGCAAAGCCAAACTCGTCGAGAGACAGTTTGCCTATTTGCGGCCAGACTTCGTTGTTGTTTTTGATAGGGTAGATGCACTTAAGTCCAGCTTTACAAAAAAATGGCTCCTCCATAGCGGCAGCTATTGGGACAAGAGTGGCAAACCGGAACTAAACGGCAGTTCTAAAACCGTGATGGGAACAGAAGAGGCAGGAATTGCAGAATCCACAAATACAGATTTAGTAACAATAAAGAACGGGGATGGGAAGCTGTTTGTAAAAACATTGCTGCCTATGCAACATATAACAAGAATAGTGGGGGGCGAGGGCTATGAATTTTGGGTAGGCGGCAAAAACCGGGCGATTGCTCCTCATAAGAGATATAGGGCGAATGAAGACCCTGGCGCATGGCGGATTGAGATTCAACCAATGAGGGAAGAGAAGTATGATGAATTTTTGAATGCACTTTATCCGTGTAATAGGAACACTACTTTTCCTCCGCTTATATCAAAAATAGAAACTGTTTCAAAAAACATGGTGGGAGTTCAGATAAAAGATGGTGGCAAAAGCTGGGTTGTATTGTTTAATCGATCAACCAGTGGGGCCTTTCACAAGGCAGAATATACTATTGATGCTGCGTCAAATTGTCAGCACCTCCTTTTTGGCTGCAAGCCCAATACCTATTATGAAGTCCGCCTATCGTCTCTCCATGGTAAATGCAAAGTTGTTTTAGGTGAGAGCAAAGGAAGTTCTGGTTTTCGCTCTTCTGCGCAAGGAGTTCTTTTATTTAAGACACAGTTTTAGGGAGACTTTTGCAAAGGAACTTAGCTGCGAATTACCGGCGTGCTTGAAATGTTGAAGGAAAATAGAGTTATATTATTATTAAAAAACAGTCCAACGTCGCGTGGTAAGGGAGAGAAAGAAAAGCATGAAATTGTTGTTCTTAGGTGATTTGTTATATGATTATCATGAAATTAGAAAGGATATTGTAGAGATAGGCGAATATCTTAAAAGAAATGAATATTATACGGTTTTAAATCTTGAAGCTCCTTTTAGAAGTGATACACCGATCAAAAAATGGATTAATCTCTATAACAGTGAAGAAGTGATTGATGTGCTAAAAGCCATTAATACGCTTGCCGTGTGCATAGCTAACAATCACATTATGGACTGGGGTAAAAAGGGATTGGAGCATCTCCTCCATAAATTAGATAACAATGGGATTAAATATTTTGGAGCAGGTTTAAATATCAATGATGCTTTGAGACCCGCAAAACTAAACTTTGAAGATAAAAAAATAGGGTTAATGGGATTTGGGTGGGACGAGGAAATGTGCATTTATGCGGAAGGGGATAGGCCTGGTGTTGCACCATTAGAACCGGGTTATATAATAGACTCGTTAGCCAAACTAAGAGAGTCAGTCGATCTTGTTGTTGTCAATTTGCATTGGGGCTATGAGTATGAAGTCTACCCATTACCTATACATCGAAAATTAGCGCATGAAATCATAGACAGTGGTGCAGATCTAATCGTTGGTCACCATCCTCACGTTGTGCAACTGTTCGAACTTTATAATGGAAAATATATTTATTATAGTCTGGGAAATTTTTACTTCGGTAGCCGAAGGGAAAATCTTTTAAGACTGAACGAGATTGCAGCCAAGTTAAGCAAAAACAGTTTGGGCGTCTTATATGACGTCAAGAATGAGAGCATAGAAAATTTTTATTGCCAGTATCAAAATGGTGTAACGAGAATTGTAAAAAGTTTTCGCTTAGAGCAATTAACAGGAATTTCATTGACCGAGTATGATACGATATTTAGGAAAATAAGGACTTCAAGCAGGAAGCCGAGCCTTTATATAAGTAGCTTTGCTAATACAAATAAAGCAAAATTAAAGTTTTGTCTTTTCAAGGAAGGTTTTGTAAAAATAATCTTGATGGTTGCTATTAAAATGTCTAAATTCTTTGGAATTTATGAATGGATAAGGTTGCGTTATAAGAGCAATATTAATTCACCGAGAAAAGGGCTGAAATGATGTTGGTTGTACTTGAATTGGCGGGAAGCAGCATTCAATGGAGCCGGACACTTCAGTATTTTAGCTGAGCAGCACCGTTGCCTGGCTCAGGTTAAGTACCAGCATTAGATTACACGAGAGAATCATGAATCATCGATTTAGAAAGGCTGCGGGTCTTGCGCCAGAGGGTATTAAGGGTTTGCTAAAAAAGATATT
>JAGVGX010000067.1 GCA_020056865.1 Desulfobacterales bacterium | reverse complement strand
GGCTCAAACGGTTTAAAATGATCTTTTCTACCGTTGGGTATGGGGCGTGATACGATTTTAATTCTATCAGAATCAGGGATCACAACCTTTTCGCTCATATGCCCCACCATCTCATCGGTCATAATGATCACCGGCAGTCGATACGTTTCGCTCAAATTAAATGCGGTAATGGTTTGATAGAAAATTTCCTGGGGTGAAGACGGGGCAAGCACAATAATTTCGTAATCACCGTGAGAACCCCAGCGTGCCTGCATCATGTCTCCTTGCGCACCCTGTGTGGGAAGGCCTGTTGATGGCCCTGTTCTTTGTACATTTACAATAACACAAGGGGTTTCAGTAATAATACCAAGACCAATGTTTTCCATCATCAGGCTGAACCCAGGGCCCGAAGTTGCTGTCATACTTTTGGCACCTGCCCATGAAGCACCAAGCACGGATGCGATTGCGGCAATTTCATCTTCCATCTGTATAAACGTTCCGCCAACATCCACCAGTCTTGCCGCCATATGTTCAGCAATTTCTGTGGCCGGGGTTATAGGATAACCACCGAAAAAACGACATCCTGCTGCAAGGGCGCCTTCAGCGCAGGCAACGTCGCCTGTTATAAAATGTTTTCCGGTTAAAACCGATGGTTTCGTCATGTTTTTTATATACGTTATTCCAATTGAAGGTTTATCGGATACGATCCGTTTAAAGATGGTCAGCTATTTGAGTTCTTGCGAAAATATTGCAAATTCAGGGCATATGATTTCGCAATAATGGCAGTTAACACATTGGTCTGTATCGATTATATCAGGAGGATGATAGCCTTTTCCGTTAAATCTTGAAGAAAATACAAGCATCTGCCTGGGACAATATTCAATACAGTATCCGCAGCCTTTGCATCTTTCTTCAAGAATATATACAGTCCCCCTTGTGACGACTATTTCATCTTTGTCAAGAGGAACCCTCCAAAAATCCATAAGACTTTCTCCGAAAAAATATCTCAGGAACAATAATAGAAAAAAATTTTATTTAATAAAGGGGTATTATAATGGATTTGTTGATAAAATCAAGCAAGATGTTCAAATGGCTTCAAAATTATTATTGACTACCCTGTATTTTATGCAGGGGCATCTTGTTTTCCAAAAACTTAATATGCTTGTGAAAAAGTTTTCCAAGCATTTTTTTATGATTTGCTTATATGGGTTTTTGAATATGAATAAAAAATCACAAGCCTCCATCTTTATTTTTTTAAGATGAGCAGCTGTTGATTTCCGTTTGAAACACGACACATATATGATCTTTATCACGACGATTTTATATCGCACTCGTTGACTTTACAATGGCCAATTGCTATATATATTAATTATGGAAACAGGGAATATCGTAGAATTTATAGACAGCCAAAAAATCCTTTGTGCAGTTGTTCTTGAAGTTAAAAGGGAGAGATTAAGGCTGTTAACAGAAACAAACCGTGAATTAACCCTTGCGGCCAACCGCTTGTTATATAAAGGTGGCAAACATATTGATCTGTCTATCGGAAGAGATAAAGCGATCAATTGTTTAAAAGATACGGCCAGAAACCGTAACGCGTTAATAAGTTTGATTGATATTAAAGAATTATGGGAAGTCTTAAATTCAGAGCAGGAATGGATTGATCTGGCCACAATGACCGAATTTTGTTTCCCTGAAAATCCTACAAACGATCATCAGTCAGCTGTCCTAAGGGCGTTTTTTCATAACAGACTCTATTTCAAGTTTAACAAAGACCATTTTTATCCCAATACCAAAGAGATGGTTGATCAGAAAGCTGCGCAGGAAAAACAAAATGCACTTAACAAGAAAATTATTGCAAATAGTGTTAACTGGCTTAAAACAATTCTTAATAATAGCGATAAGCCTGTAAAGCCGTTTTCTCATGAGCACCTCGATACCATAAACATCCTTAAATCTGCATATCTTTGTGGGAACGAAAGCAATGATTATGTGCTGGGTAAAGAGATCCTGGACAAGGCAGGCATAAAGACCCTTGATGAACTTTTTCAAATACTTGTTCGTCTTGATGTTTTTGATGAAAATGAAAATTTTGATCTTTATCTGTATAATATTTCAACTAAATTTCAAGACAAGGTTGTTCATCATGCAGCATGTCTCGTTGACCTTGGTACATCATTTAGCGACTATGGCAAGTATAAGGATTTTACAAATCTTTCGATTATGACCATAGATGGTCAGGCAACGCTGGATTATGATGATGGCTTAAGCATTGAGGACAGGGAAGATCATTACCGGTTAGGCATCCATATTGCTGATGTCGCACATTATATAAAAAAAGGAGATATTTTAGATCAGGAGGCCATTTCCCGAGGGAGCTCCATTTATATGCCGGACAGTTTAATTCCTATGCTGCCTCCTGTTATAGCAGAAGGGCTCTGCAGCCTCAGGCTTGGAGAACTAAAGCCTGCAATAAGTGTGATGGTGAAGTTAAGCCGGTCTTTTGATATATTGGAGTACTCAATTTGTGCCAGCATTATTCGTGTTGAAAAACAGCTTACATATTTTGATGTTAACTTAATGGCTGAAGTAAACAAGGAGATTGTTCTTTTATACAAAATTGCTAAAAAATTTAGAATGTACAGGCTTGATCACGGGGCGATTCAAATATTTTTACCTAATATTAGTGTGTGGATCAATGAACATGGCGAAATCAATGTAAACCAGATGAACAGGGAAAGCCCTTCGCGGATGCTGGTTTCGGAAATAATGATCATGGCAAACTGGTTAATGGCAAGATTTTTATCTGATAAAGGGATGCCTGCCATTTATAGATCACAGGCAGAACCTCAAGAGCGTCTTTTTAACGGCGACGAAGGAACTCTGTTTGAGAACTACATGCAGCGAAGGCTGCTCAGCCGTTTTATGCTGAACTACAAGCCATCTTACCATTCCGGTTTGGGCCTGAATGAATATGTTACTGCCACTTCTCCTATTAGAAAATATTATGATCTTGCCACACAAAGGCAAATACGTGCATTGCTCGGTATAGAAGAACCTTCTTCATGTGAAGATATGGAGAATATCATTCAAATGGCTCATAAACCTGTAAGCAATGCGACGCTTATTCAGCGTTCACGAAACAGATACTGGGTGCTAAAATATCTGGAAAAAAGGATTGGAGAAAAAACTGAAGCACTGGTGCTTTACAAAAGAAAAAACGATTGCCAAATACTTTTACCTGCGTATATGCTTCAATGCAGCCTGCCTGTATCTTCGGGGATTAGTCTAAAATCCGAAGATGTTATCCGTGTTTCCATACAGCATGCTAATGCCAGAAAAAACTTGCTTTCAGTAGTCATGTAACAGATTCAAGAAAGTATTGTTTCAATATCTAAATGTGCTAAAGATAACTGGATAATCTCCCCTGTTTCAGGTAATGATTCGTCAACGTTAGGATCAAAAGGCAATATCCCAAGGCACGGCACGCCTGAAAGTCTGGTTATGATCTCCGGGTTCGTTTTTTCAGCAAATCCGGCGGTTTTCATATCCATTCCGTTTATAATAAAGCCTTTAATGGCAAGTTCGTTTCTTTTTATTTCATTGATGGTCAAAAGGCTGTGATTGATTGTACCTAAACCTGGCCTTGCAACGATGACTACAGGCAAGTCAAATGCCTTTATCATATCTGAGACCATATAATTATCTTTAATCGGGACTAAAATACCGCCTATACCTTCAACAATTACCATATCGTGTTTTTTGCATAATTTTATATATGCATCATGAATTTTTTCTATATTAATCTCGATATCATAATACAGTGAGGCTGAAAGAGGCGAAAGAGCAGGTTCCATACATACCGGGCAGATGATATCCAAATCATCCTTGCTGCTGATTGAATGTGCCAGAAATTGCACATCATTTGAAATGAGTCTGCCGTTACGCCATGTTGCGCCGGATGCAACCGGTTTCATAATCCCCACATCAATCCCTTTTGATTGTATTGCGCCTGCCAGGCCGGCCGCAACAACTGTTTTGCCGACACCTGTATCTGTTCCTGTAATAAAAACACCCTTATTCATAAATATTATCCCTTAATAATACCCAGCTGCTTTCTCTGATCTTTAAAAATCGACAAAACACGGTCTATATGCTGATCTGTATGAGATGCCATAAGACTAACCCTTATCCGGCTTTGTTTTTCAGGAACGGTTGGAGGTCTTATTCCAGGTGCAAAAACATTATTTTTGAATAATCCTTTTGAAAACGCCAT
>JAGVGX010000238.1 GCA_020056865.1 Desulfobacterales bacterium | reverse complement strand
TCAATTCCGTCAATCTTTATCAGGACATTCTGACCGAGCTTTATAAAAGGAAGGTTTTTTTCTTCAATATAAATCTTTGTCCAGAGCAGGGTTGTGTCTGCTATATCGCATACGGGGCTTCCGACGGAAAGGAGTTCGCCTCTTTCGACATAACGCACGAGAATTCTGCCTGAAACAGGGGAGGTTATTGTGGCGTCGTTGACCTGCTTTTTAATAAGTTTTGCGCCTGATTCGACTTGCTTTCTTTTGCTTATGAAGACATCCATTGAAGACTGAATTGACTTGATCCGTTCGTTTGCCGCATCGAGCTGGGTTTTGAGGTCATCGACATTCTGCTGTGAAGTCGCTTTTGATTGAAGAAGGGCTGAAAACCGGTTGTATTTTATGCCGATGTTCTCTTTCTCGATTTTCGCTGTTTCAAGTTGTGAAAGGGTTGCTTTGTATTGATTACCGAGTTCTTCAATTGCCGACCGGTTTTGATCAAGCTGGTATCCGAGGCTTTCCGTTTCTACGCTTGCCAGAGTCTGACCTTGTCCGACTTCCATTCCTTCGTCAATTTTGAGTTCTTTTATTATGCCGTGCGTCTGAGAGCTGACACGGGTGATATCTGCATCCATTATTCCTGAAAAGTTCATATGAGCGGACTTCTCTTCGGTGCAGGAACAGATGACGAAAAGCAGGAAGAATAAAATAAGTTTTTTAAAATAAGGAAAACCGGCATTGATTTTTAAGATTGGCATATGGTGTCTTCTGTTACAGGTTTTATTGTTTAAAAAGGCAAAGCCGTCTCTTTGATACTTTCGTAAAAAGTCTGAAATCCCGTCACTCCCGTGAAAACGGGAGTCCAGAAATAGTTGAAAAATCTGGATAGCGCTGCCGCTTCACTACGTGCCCCGCTTTCGCGGGAATGACGAAAAAGAGTAAAAATGGACTTTTTGCGAGTATATCAACTTAGTCGATAATATACTATAGAAACGATATTTTAGTGTCAAGGAGGATATATATGAGGATATATATGAGGATATATATGAAAATTCATCCGGTATCCCAGGTATACAGGAACACACTCTTTCTTATCGTTAATCCAGAACGCTTTTTAACGACACATTCGGCAGGCTGTTAACGATATGACCATTATGGGAGTTCGTGAACAAAACACTCTGGGAAATATTCAGGACCCCGGCAACGCCTGGTTGCAGGTGTTTTTCAGTTTCCACCTACTACTAAATGATTTTATTAATCGAAATTCTTAAGTATTACTATTCGAAAGCAACATATTTCTCAACTGCTGGTGTGGAGCGATAGCGAAACACCTGTCAGGTGAAAAAAAGGTTGGACTGCTCCATGATTCATTAGTTCTCGATAACTTTTTTCTGAGGCGGAATGGCCACACCCCGTGACCAATAGAACTCCCAAAGTTCGTCAAGATACTTGAGCGCATTCTTTGCTTCTGACGGTATATAATATGGACAGACCAATGGGCTGTTTAATCTACGGCGCATGTAAATTGCACTTTTATTCCCATTACAACTAACTATGGTTACAATCCTATTCATTTCCCACCAGTTAATCCATTTTAGCTCTATTTTGGCGCCTTGATTTAATTTTTTGTGGTTCTGCAATCGAACGATTACTTTTAACCTTCGATTGGATCTTTCTATTGTTTCCCCTCCAGCCATCGTTATTAAGATCTTGAAAGTGACATTGGGTCTTTTAAGCAGTTCGGCGCCTAATTCCTCTGCCCAGCCACCGTTCCGCAAAAGCCTTTCTTCCATACTCCCATCTCCAGTTCCAGGATCGGCAAGTCTTCTTGTCCTGTCACCTTCCCAGAAAAGCCACTCGCCCGTACTCCAAATTCCACGAATTACTACCGGGATATTCTCCTTATTATTTAGAATCTGAGTTTTGATAATTTCTTCTGTTCTTTTTTTTAAAGCATCAATTGACAAAAGCTCCTCTGCATCCTGCCCAAGGATCCACTTCACTTCTGGTTCAACATTTTTCATAATTTCAATATCGGGGGCATTCTGAATTTTCGTTAATTCACTTTTAAGTAACTTTGATGCATTTGTTATTTCACAAATAAACTTATCTTTTGTTTTGTTAAGATGCCATTCTCTAAATTCCTGATTTGTCCGCTGGCTTAATTCCATGAATTTGGTCATAACTGTATCCGTCCCACTTATCGTGTAGTTAGGCACATAAAATTGTGTTTTGATTTTTTCATTTACATTCTTTGGTTTTTTATTAACACGCTCAGGCTGCGGAAGCCACTTATCAGAATTTAAAACTCTTTCAGAAATGAGTTTCTCTATAGCTTGAGCAGACTCATTATCTGAATATCTTATAAGACGAGGTACTTTACTAAATGTTTCAAAGTGAATAAAACCTCTTGATTTAATACCCTGAAGCAGCAACTCAATTACAAATCGTTCTTTTGACGGCATGTTGGCGCAGTTGAATAGTTTTGATAAAATTCTGTGCCTAGCTGCAGAAACCCAGGAATGTAAGTTATTTTCGCCCCATGCATTTTTTAATAATTCAAATAAAAGTTCAAAGGCTAAATCCGCGTCAAGATTGATTTCAGTTATAGGTTTAATAATATTATCAGACTTCAGAAGTTCATCACTTATCTTTGTTTCGCCCTTTTGTTTATTAATTATAAATATGTGAATTCCCCTTTTTCTGTCTTTATCTATAATTGAGCGGAGCAATCTCTCAAACGCTGGTTCCAATGCTCGATACCCAATCAATAGAAGAATAACCGGTTTTGGATTTTTCGATGAAGAATCAAACAGCTTGTTTTTAATAAAATCGCGTACAGGTTCAGAACCGAATTCTTCAACGTCATCGGTTGTTAGGCTGTACTTTGAAGCTTCCCCCAATAGCCCAAAAGGGTAAATTGCATAACACACTGGCATGTTATCATTTAATTTCAAATGGATATCCTCCTGAGGGATATCCTCCTGAGATCTAATTATCTTTAAATCACTTTCGTGTAACTCATCTTCCAATGCTTCACATAATAGGCGATCAAAATTAAGAATAATGAAGTGATCTATATATCTATGCTTTGCGAAATGTGCCAAGAGTTCATAGGAGAGAGGTCTATGAGTAGCCTTCTTTAATTCATCCTTGATTGTATCTATGATAATCTTTCTACCATAAGCAAAACGAGATAAAATGGCCGCAAACTCGAATAAGGTGAGAGCCTCTATTTCGAATTTTCTAAAATCAGATCCTTTATACGATTTATACTCAGTTATAAAAATATCTTTGGCCTTTCGTTCAAGACCTACGAAATTTTCATATATGGTCCTTTTTAATTTGTCGCCTAAAGGTAAGCCGGCCGCTTTTGATGGACCAGCCCCAACAAAAACGATAACCTTCTTTGCGGAGTCTGATTTTTTTGATATTTTTTTTAAATGCAACTCTTTAGATAGCCTGTAGAGTTTATCAAATTCTTCATTCGCAATATTTTCGATTAGTTCGGGCATACAATAACACCTCTTTCATGGTGTTGTCAGAGACGGAGCAGAGACGGAGCACTTGTTTAGATGAAAATTAGGAGATATAATTGTATGATAGTATCGTATACCTATTTCCTGTCAAGTTCTTTTCTTCAAGTGTCAGAAGCACGTAAACTGTCCGGGTTTGTAGCACACGATCTGTCCGGTTAATATAGGTCACCT
>JAGVGX010000113.1 GCA_020056865.1 Desulfobacterales bacterium | reverse complement strand
CTACGGTTGCAACCTTTATTCCCCAGGGGTCGGTATGCATGTCGAGAATTTCCTGAAGCGTGCTGTTTATTTTGTCCCTTTCAGATAAGAGCTCATCAAGCTCAATCTGGCCGCACACACTTCTTAATGTGGTTTGTGCCAACTGGGACATGGCATAACTATAGTTTTCAACCTCAACAATTGCCTTTATTGAATCAACCACACGAAAATAAATTACGGCATTGACCTTAACAGACACATTATCTTTGGTAATAACATCCTGAGGGTCAACATCCATGGCCACAATTCTCATGCTTACCTTGATCATCTTGTCAATAGCAGGTATAAGAATAATCAATCCCGGCCCCTTTGCTTTTATCACACGACCAAGTCTAAAAACAACCCCCCCGTTCATATTCATTTAATACTCTTAAGGATACGGATAAAAACAAAATAAGTAAAACAAAAATAACAATAATAGAATAGTGCATAGCTGTTAACCTCGTGATGCGTTTTTGTAGGTTTTTTATATTAAATCTCTTCAACCTCTAAAACAAGATCGTTTACATTTAAAATCCTAACCTGGCAGCCTTGTTTTACAGGTTTTTTCGATACGGCACGCCACAACTCGCCGTGAACAAAAACTTTGCCTTCAAGAACAATATCCTTTTTTACCACCCCGGTTTTACCTACTAGCCCTGTGGAACCTGTTTGAGGCTGTGACATCTGTGATTTAAACACAAGGCCTGAAATAAAAACAAAAAAACCTGAAACCACAATAAACGTAGGAAGCAGTACATGTAAAGATACTCGTGACTCAATCGTGTTGCCTTCAAACAGCATAATTGAACCTAACAGAAGCGATATAACCCCTGCAACACTTAAAAGACCGTAACTGGCTATCTTCATTTCCATAATAAAAAAAATAACAGCCAAAATAATCAAAAGAAGCCCTGCATAGTTTACGGTCAGTGTATGGAAAGCAAAACATGCCAGTATGATTGCCATGCCGCCCACCACTCCAGGGAAAATAGCGCCCGGATGTGACAGCTCAAAATAGAGCCCCGCAAGGCCTATCATCAAAAGAATATACGCAATGTTTGGATCGCCTATGGTTTTAAGAATTTTTGTTCTTATATTTTCCTTGAGAATGATAATCTCATGATTGTCAAGCTGTAAAACGCCTTTGCCTTCAACGTTACGGCCATTGATCTGTTGTATAAAATCATCCCTGTCTTTTGCAATAACATCAATGATATTTTCTTTTAACGCCTCGGTTTCGGTAACAGATACGCTTTGTCTGACCGCTTTTTCAACCCAGTCAACATTTCGTCCACGCTGCTTTGCAATACTTTTTGCATTGGCTACCATGTCGTTGACGAGCTTTTCCGATATGGTCTTATTGATCTCTTTGCCGCCCAACCCTACAGGATGCGCAGCACCTATATTCGTACCAGGTGCCATTCCGGCGATATCTGCTGCCATAGTTATCATAACACCTGCCGATGCGGCTCTTGCTCCGCCAGGAGATACATAAACAGCAACAGGGACTTTGCTTGCAAACATGGTCATAACAATTTCACGCATCGACTCGACAAGACCCCCGGGCGTATCAAGCTCAATGATCAAGCAGGAAGCAAGATCATCTGAAGCCTTGTTTATCCCGTACTTTAAAAAATCAGCTACACCAGGATTGATTGAACCGGATACCCTGATAATATATATTTTATTGTTATCTGCAAAACTGCTTTGGGCACAAAGAACCACGACCCATAAAACAATAAAACATATCCGTTTATATATCATAACAACGATCCATTACGTGAGTATTTGCATATTGCATGTTCATGAGCTATTGTACGCACTTAACAGCTTTTTCATATCCTCCCATACATCACGTTTTTTATCCGGATTCCTAAGAAGATAAGCAGGGTGATAAGTAGGCATAACCTGGATACCTTTAACATCGTAAAACGTGCCCCTAAGCTTTGAAATCGGCCTTGTTGACCCGAGAATCGTCTGGGCGGCAACTGAACCAAGCGCACATATAAATTTAGGCCCAATCGCTTCTATCTGTCGTTTAAAAAAAGGAAGGCACGCCTTTATTTCATCCTTATCCGGATTCCTGTTATCAGGAGGACGACATTTCACAATATTACAGATATAAACATGGTCTCTTGAAAATTGCATGGCCTCTATAATTTTGGTCAGAAGCATGCCTGCCGCACCCACAAATGGCTCTGCCTTTATATCTTCATCATAACCAGGTCCTTCACCCACAAAAACCAGACGTGCATTTGGATTTCCCGAACCAAAAACAATGTTTTTCCGGTGACTGCAAAGCAAGCAGCGTTGGCATTGCCCCATATCCGTTCTTATATTTTCAAGTGTTTCTTTATAAATAGCTTTTTTCTTACCCCATGATTCAACTATATTAAGGCTTTTTTCTGAGCAGTCAAAACCTGTGATCCCTGTTTCAGACAAAAACCCGAGGTAATTTTTGACCCCTTCCATTAAAGTTAAAAGTTGATTATCAGGCAAAGAAACATTGCTTGTTTGTCCGGTTGACACATTGGCCTCATGATAGCGTTTAATATGGTTTGTTATTTTAAACCTATTTACATAAAAGTCAATGAAATTGCAATAAAATCATAATTTTACTATAGTGAATTTAATTAAATTTCGAGGTAAAAAAGCTATTTTCAACCAGCTTTTTTAACAACGGGAATTCTTTTGCATCAAGTGCCTTTAAATTGTTTTTAAGCGTCATTACCGCTGTCGGAATATACTGCTCGTAAAATGTTTTCCCCTTAACTTTAATCAAATATCCGAATGCACCGAGCATTTGAAGATTTCTTGCTATGGAACAATACGTGTAAGACGATCTGAAATCTTCAGCATTGATATAAACAGTATCGGATAATTTTTTTATACAATAATCAACGAGAATTTGCTGTGTATCCCAGGGAAGGTTAACATACGGATCGATTAACAACGACGCCAGGTCATATTGAACCGGCCCTATTCTTGCACCCTGAAAATCAATAAAATAGACCTTATCCCTTACCACCATAATATTACGCGACTGCATGTCCCTGTGCATCAATCCTTTAACGGCATGTTCAAGTGCTTTTTTCGCAAGCAAATCAAAGTCATCTTCAAAATCTTCATATGATGCGTCCATGCGCAGATAATTTTTTAAAAATGCTTCAACAAAATAACGGCATTCTTTATCAAGAATAACGCGTGTATCATACTCATGCGTCTGATACGACCAGTTGACGTCAAAGCTATCCATGCCGGAGATGTTCATTTGAATCATTCTATCAATAACTGCCTGATACCACTGGATAATTTCTTTTGATTGATCTGTTTTGATGATCACATCCTGTAAATGGTTGTCACTTAGATCTTCCATAAAAACAACCCCTGAAAACGTATCATACAAATGAATTTCAGGCACACAGATGCCTTTGTTATAAAGATGCTGTCCTATCAACACGAATGAATCGACTTCTGACGTTTTAAGTGTTGTTCTTATACCATGATCTGCCATAATTATTGATTTATATTCAGATAAAACCCTATACCACAGCCTGTCTGATCCATCCCCAGCGAGCTGCATAGTGGTTATTTTTCTCTTGTTATCTTTTGAAACCACCTGATTAAACACCTGTTTGCTCATCGTTTCAACAACAGCCTCTTTATAACTTTCAGGTGTACCGATATCTTTCCAGAAATTGTTTTTTGAGATAAAGGCTTTTATTTTCTCACCTTTAGACAGCAACGTGTTGTATATATCGATAATATCGACGTAGGTGTTTTCAGGAATCACATCCAAAATCATAGGATCTATCACATGGATTCCCGTGAAAGCCAATTTGTTAAAACAACATGCATCCTTTTCTGTGCTTTTGTGACCAAAATCCGTTATAAACCGGTGACGGTTTACAGAGACCTTATTGAAACGTGGAAAATCATGAAGCACCAGTGTTGCCGGATAATTATGGTTCATATGAAAATCATAGACGTTCTTAAAATCAATATCTGTAACAATATCACTGTTGATAACAAGAAACGGCGCTTCGCCCAATACATCTTCAGCATGCTTGATCGCACCTCCGGTGCCAAGAATTTCAGGCTCATATCGCGTACAAACAGGGATATCGTAGTGTTGCGTGCTTAAAAATGCATCAATCTTATAGGAAAGATGGTGCGTGTTAATAACAATACCTGTACAGCCAGACTGTTGCAGCTGCCTGATAATAACATCTATGATGGGTTTTCCTGATAAGGTAAATAAAGGTTTTGGCGTGTGTTCGGAAAAGGGCTTAAGACGTGTACCAAAACCTGCGGAAAGAATAATTGCTTTCATAATATGCGCAAGAAACTATCTATTCAGAAAGATAACTAAGACTTCTGTTTAATGCATCAAAATAGTATGCTATTTTTTCCTCATTATCAGAACTTCTTATGCCATGAGAAATAAAATAATCTATAGCATTTTCATAATTAATCTTTGACAAGGCTTCTTTTAACTCTATTTCATTGCGCTTGTACATGCGATTGCCCAACATCTGGATTTTTTTTAAACGATCCTTAACATTAACAGAATTTTTTGGATAGTTTTTAAAATAAGTTAAAACAATCCAATATGATTCAAAATATGTTTTTAAAAATCGAGAATAAAGTCTCAATTTCCTCAAGCCTGCAGATGTAATATTATACGTATCGGCAATTGTGGGATGAGGCATCAGTATGGCATCGTCTATAAACACCTTAATACTTTTACGAACAAAATATTCCGGAGTTTTCCCAGCATCATATGTAAATTCATTTTGAAATAATTCCTGGCAAAACCTGTATTCTGCATGAAGGTCGGAAGCTGAAAACTGGAATGAATCTTTTCCTAAAATACCAAGTGCCGTAAATGCTGCAGGAACAAAAAAACTGATGCAGTTGTTTTTGTAATATTCAAGAACCTGCCTTTTGTTATCATTGATTTTAATCTGTGCATCAGCGGCATGGATCGTTTTGTTTTTAGGGATACATTCAAGAATTTTCCTTTGAACGTAAGAATCCAGCACAATATCTACTGCATGGACATAATCTATTATCACTGTATCTGCAAGCATGACGCCTTGCGCGTTCAAAAAATTCATATATGTATCGATAACCGACAAAATATGCTTGTATGAAAATATGTTTTTTGGCCAGTTAAGAATAGCACTTGCAACAATGGCATGAGGTGTAACAACCGTCATCTTGTCTATTGAATTTAAAACCTGTGAGCCTAACGTTCTGCACAACGAATTAAGCTCTTTGGGTGTTATCTCCTCGATCTGTATTTCTTTTTGTTTTAAAACATCATGGATTGATATGGGGTCGTCAAACTGGATATAAATTTTCCCGTATTTTTTTTTTAAAAATTTTCCAGCTTTAATCACCTGTTTAATGCTTTCCGGTTCTTTTTGGCCCCCCTCAACTTCATGAACATAAGAACTTTCCTCAAGAACCCTGTCATATCCGATAAAAATAGGCACCAGGTTCAAGTCATCACAGGCGCCGTCCTTATAGGCATTTATAATTATCGATAATAACCCCAGTTGCGGCCTTAAAAGCTTGCCTGTTCGACTCCTTCCGCCTTCAATAAAAAGCTCTATATTAAACCCTTCTTTCAGCAGTTTGTAGATATATTCCGTAAACATTCTTGAATACAAAACAGCACCTTTAAAAGACCGCCTGACAAAAAAAGCACCGGTACTTCTGAAAATAGGTCCAAGCGGCCAGAACGAAAGATTTTTCCCTGCTGCAACGTGAGGGCATGGCATATTATTCTTATATAACAGATAGGATAATATCAGATAATCGATATGGCTTTTGTGGCAGGGAACAAAAATCAAAGGGCCTTTTTTTGATACTTCCTTAATTTTACTAATTACATCATAGTTTACTATTAAACCATCAAACATGATTTTAAGTAGCCATCCTACCAAAACGGAAATAAAATTAATTGAAGCGATACTATAGTTTGCGGCAATTTCGTCAAGATGTTCATCCGCTTTTTTATATACTTCCCAAGTTTTCATGTTATGTTTTTCAGCATATTGCTGCATATATTTTCGGAGGCTTCTTCTCGTCAGTATGTTTTCCTTGAGTTCAATCTTTGTTTTACGTACCGGCCCTGTTATACTCTGACGGTGAAGACTAATTCTAGATAGAAGATTTCGCCTCAAAAAAATTGCCAGCTGTTCTGAACGAATATTTACGTTTTTTTCAAGAGAAATAAAATCCTTTAGATTCAGTGGTTCTGATATTTCAACAAAAACCTTACCCGGATTTTTAAACAGCGTTATAAGTTTTCTTATTTTCCCGGGTTTTTCTTCTGTTCCGAAAACGATATCGATCAGTGTAGGGTTGAATCTGTTGGGTTTTTTGCTGAAAAACATCAATTGAGGTATGATATAAACTGGCGTATCAATCGTTTGCTGTATTTCAATAAGATATTGAAGAGGGTCTGTTTTTTCCTTCACAAATCTGTTGTAAAAGCCTTTTTTCTCAACAAGAGGAAGCAACGCCGAAGTTCCGCTTAACAAATGGCGACGGATAAAACCACTTTTAAATGGATCCGGAAACGCACGGTAGTGAAAAAAATAATCCACATTCGCCAAAAATATCCTGCATAAACGCGAAATAGGCTGCCAAAAAAATGCCTTACTTGAAAAACTTATCTCGGGGCAGCTTAAACCCATATCTTTGTAACGTGTATAACAAAAAAGATATTCGAAATAGCTTTTATATTTGGTTGTATAAATAATGATGGCATCTTTGGGAATGCCTTGAATCACAGATGCTTGTTTTTTGTCAAACAAGATGCCGGAAAACAACGCCCGAAGTGTCAGTGAGGATAAAAAATCTGTTTGCTTCGGCAAAAAACAAATATAATGATCGTATGTCCCTTTTAAAAAGGTGTGGATCCATTTTCTTGTTTTTTGTAAAATTTTTGAAAACATTATTTTTTTAATTCTCTTTTTTTATTTGGGAAAAAACAAAGCATCGCCATGAGCCTTTTCTTAGCCCTGCATATCTTATTTTAAAAAAAATAACAAAATAAACGCTTATTTGCAATTCTTTTGTTTTATTGTATTTTCTAAAGGGAAAGGTGTTTTTTCTCTTGACCAGCCCTTTAATGGGTGCCCCCCATTCCCATTCAACCCATTTTTTTTTGTAACCAGGTTAATGTTTCCGGGAAAGTCTTGAATGTCACTTCCGTTCCTGTTTCGTTATAAGCTTCACTTATGATGCCGGCTTTGGTTCTTAACTGTCCTAAAAGGTGTCCTTTGTCGTACGGGATCACCATCGTGGTTTCGATCATATTTGATTCGAAATACTGAAGAATTTTCTTTCGCAGAAATGCAACATCCTCGG
>JAGVGX010000235.1 GCA_020056865.1 Desulfobacterales bacterium | reverse complement strand
GCATAAATTAAACAGGAAAACATGGAGCCTTTCAAAATTATATACTTCGCTGTGAATAAAAAGATGCATATAGCCAAATATCAGAGCTGTCAGCATAAGAGCACCAAACACAGACATCAGTTTTTTGCTCATCATACGTCCTTATCTGCATTGATCCCTAACAGATGATACAAAGCATCTTTAAGATGAGGGAATCTAAAGCTGTAGCCGGTATCAAGCAGCTTTTTTGGTTTTACCCTTATACTGGATAACAATGCCTCATTTCCCATTTCTCCAAACATAAGTTTTACAACCCATGCAGGCAGAGGAAATATCATGGGCCTTGAAATGGCACGGCAAAGAATTTTTGTAAAGTCCATATTGGCAAGAGGGTTCGGAGAAACCACATTCACAGGGCCATTGATGGAATCATTCATGATAACATGATATATGGCACCCAACACATCATCGATGGCTATCCAGCTTAAATACTGTTTTCCTGATGCTATTTTCCCGCCAAACCCCATTTTGAAAGGAAACAGCATTTTTGCCAAAGCGCCGCCTTTTGGGCTTAAAACAGCACCAAAACGAACAAACGCCGTTCGGATCCCTGCTTTCGAAGCAGGCGCTGTTGATTTTTCCCAATGAACACACACGGATGCAAGAAAACCATCTCCTGGCTCATCTTGTTCGGTAAGAAGGGTATCGTCCCTGTTACCAAAATATCCGACTGCCGAGGCGCATATAAAAACAGATGGTTTGCATTTCAGCTTTGAAATCGTTTCAGCCAGCAGTAAAGTTCCTTTTACTCTGCTGTCTACGATCCTTTTCTTTTTTTCATCCGTCCATCTGCCTTTGGCGATATTGTCTCCTGCAAGGTTGATTACGACATCAATGTTGTTAAGATCATCAGGGTCAAGAATACCTGAAGACGGGTCCCAGAATACCTCGTCTTTTGCTTGCAAAGGCTCTCTTCGTACCAGCTTTATCACCCGATGGCCGCCTGTGGTCAAAAACGGCACCAGACAAGAGCCTATCAAACCGCTGGCACCTGCAACAAGAATGATTTTCGGGGACTTGTCCTTATGTGATAAATGAAGATGAATATCGTCTGCAATTGTTTTGTGACGGTAATTAAATATCCGTTTTAGTTTATTCTGAACAAATGTATTAAAGACAACGTGAAAAAACGGATGTAAAGGAAATCTGTATTCAATGGCATCTTCAAGAATGCATGCGGCTTTTCCTTCAGGTTCAAACTGATGGGTATGAATCCAGCTTGCAAAAGGACCTTTGGTCTGTTTGTCTATAAAAAGCATGTTTTTAATAAACGCCGTATGGTCCACATGCCATTTATATTTAATCGGGCCAGCCTTCATTTCCATAACAACGTTATCACCTTTTGCTATCCCTCCGGTTTGCTCTATTATCTTTAAATGATCCCACGGCGGACAAAGTCTTTCAATCGCTCCGGGTCTCTCGTGCCAATTAAAAACCTCTTCAACCGGTGCGTTGATTCGTGACTGTTTTGAAAAAATATTTTTCTGCATAATATTTACTCTCAAAAGTATAGTGGTTAAAACTTGTCAAAATGTATCATTTCCGGTTCAACACCCAAGTCATCCAGCATGGATATTGCCGCATCAATCATCAAAGGAGGGCCACACAAATAATATTCGACTTCAGTCGGATCATCATGAGAAGATAGATATGAGTCGTAAAGACATTGGTGAATAAAGCCTGTCATGCCCTTCCATTGATCCTCAGGCAAAGGATCAGAAAGTGCTACATGATATGAAAAATTCTCATGTGCCTGTTTGAGTGCAATGAACTCTTTGTCAAAAAACATTTCCTGTTTCGATCTGGCGCCGTACCAAAAAGACAGTTTTCTTTTTGTTTTTTTTGCCTCAAGCTGGTCAAGGATATGGCTTCTTAAAGGCGCCATGCCAGCACCGCCGCCTAAAAAGCAGATTTCATTTTCTGTGTCTTGAATAAAAAAATCACCATACGGCCCTGTAAGGGTAACCTTGTCACCAGGTTTTAAACTAAAAATATAAGATGACCCGATTCCGGATGGAATACCATCACTATCCGGCGGAGGCGTAGCTATTCTAACGGTAAATCGTAAAAGATTCGGTTCCGATGGCGGATTCGCCATGGAATATGCCCGAAATACAGGCTCTTCAGATTTAACCTTAAGGTCAAAAAACTTAAATTTTTCCCAAACAGGCCTGTACTTTTCTTCAATATCAAACTGATCGAAACGTATTTCGTATTCGGGAATATCAATCTGAATGTAAGCGCCTGACTTAAACTTTATTGTCTGGTCAGGACCAAGCTTTAAAACAAGTTCTTTGATAAAAGTTGACACGTTTTTATTGGATATCACTTCTGCCGTGTATCGTTTAATGCCGAAGATTTCTTCAGGAATGGCAATCCCCATATCGCTTTTCACCTTAAGCTGACAGGAAAGACGAACATGGTTTTTCTTTTCTTTTCTGGTAAGATGGGATAATTCGGTAGGCAAGATGTCTCCACCGCCTTCATTTACAACACATTTACACATGCCGCATGACCCGCGTCCTCCGCATGCAGACGGCAAAAGAACCCCATTGGATGAAAGCGCTGAAAGGAGTGTGCTGCCACCAGTAGTAACAACTTTTTTTTCCGAATCACCATTAACCGTTATATACAGTTCATTTGTTTCTACCAGTTTTGATTCCAAAAAAAGCAGAACCAAAACAAGTATCATAATGATAGATGAGAAAACTGAAATGGAAGCAATATATACCAAATTGTATTATCCTGAAAGTAAAAAACCGGCTGTTTACCAGCTCATGGTAATCCCGGAAAATATCATGAATCCCATTGCCATCAGCCCGGTAATAATCATTGAAATGCCAAAACCCTCAAGTCCTTTTGGAACGTTGGCATATGTAAGCTTTTTTCTAATGGCTGCCATGGTGACAATGGCAAGCATCCATCCTATGCCTGAACTTGCACCGAAAACTAAAGATTCAACAAATGTATAGTTTCGTTCAACCATAAATAAAGACGTGCCAAGAATGGCGCAATTGACTGCAATTAGCGGAAGAAAAACGCCAAGAGCACTGTATAGCCCCTGTGAAAATCGATCGATGATCATTTCAACTGCCTGGACCACCGAAGCAATAACGGCAATAAAAATTATAAACTTCAAAAAACTTAAATCAACATCGCCAATACCTGCCCACGACATAGCACCCGGCGCCAAGCAAAAACGATAAATCAGCCAGTTCAACGGGGTGGTAATAGAAAGGACAAAAATAACCGCGAAACCCAGCCCTGTGGCTGTTTTCAGATTTTTTGAAACCGCCAGAAAAGAACACATCCCTAAAAAATAGGATAGTAAAATGTTGCCTACAAATACAGAATTTATTGCCAGGCTAAACAGGCTTTCCATATAATTCTCACCTATATTTCCCTTGGAAATAAACCGTTAAACCCATCATTTTTCTCCAGCAATTATATGCTGAAGCCATGCAAGAAGGCCAATGACAATAAATGCCCCAGGCGCAAGCAGCATAAGCCCCATATCTTCATAACCGGCAGCGTAAAACGATTCAGGAATAACCTTAAACCCGAATATCTTTCCTGATCCGAAAAGCTCCCTTATAAACGCTACAAGTACGAGGATAACACCGTATCCTATACCATTGGCCGCTCCGTCAATGAACGATTCAAATGGCCGATGATTAAGAGCAAACGATTCTGCTCTGGCCATAATAATGCAGTTGGTAATAATAAGACCGACAAAAATAGAAAGCTGTTTGCTGATGTCATATAAAAACGCCTTCAACACTTGATCTGCCAGTATAACAAGCGTTGAAATAACTGTGAGTTCCACAATAATTCTAATATTTTTGGGAATATGGTTTCTCATAAGAGAAATTGAAAAATTAGAAAACGCACAGACAAATGTAAGCGCAAGGCCCATTACAAAAGCAGCCTTCATCTGAACGGTTACAGCAAGCGCTGAACATATGCCAAGGATCTGAATGGTTATAGGATTATTTTCCCCGACAGCACTGGATAGACTTTGAATGTATTTTTTTATTGCCATTTTTTATTTTACTCTACTATTCATCATCATGGTTCTGATAACCTCAGGGTGT
This sequence comes from Desulfobacterales bacterium, assembly GCA_020056865.1. The sequence goes on along the minus strand of JAGVGX010000235.1, from coordinate 842 downwards.
GTTCTGAATTTAATCGAGACCGGCTCATACGATTTTAAGATGTCTTTCAACCCTTCTGATAAAAACCTGCCGGTAAGCGTTGCACCACTTATGCCGTCAACAAAATTTTCATTTGATATATCGGGTGATTTTCCTTTTGCAACAGTAACAGAAACAAAACTCTTTTGTCTGTTGACAATACGTTTGCCCACAAAATTATTCTGAAACCATCTTTTTTCTATTTCTCCACCCAGACCTGGCGTTTCATTGTGGCTGTAAACCGTAAATCCACTAACCGTGGTCCCATCATTTTTAAGCGCCAGATATCCCATGATCGGGCCCCACAAACCGCGCGTATTAACTGGTATAATATATGATTCAATTATACCCTCTTTAATATAAAGGTAAACGGAAAGAAGTGTTACGCCGTCAGGTTTTTTGTTTAAAATATGGCCATCTGAATCGACCCAAAAGCTTTTTATGTTGTCTGTATAAACTGATGCTATTTCTTCATAAGAATACGATTTTGCGTCAAGCAGCCCGGCTGCTATGAGTATGTTTTTACGTTTGTCAGCAAGGATGTTTTTATCCTGGCGTTTCTTAAGGCCACTTGAAGCCAACGTAAGCAGAAGACTGCACATGATACAAAGCACCAAAGCAAACACAACCGATTTCATCCTGTCTTTGGCTGCATCAGACATTGGGGATCCTCTTTTTTATTCTCCAACGTATAAAAAAATGATCGAAAAGCGGAGAAAACATATTCATAAACAAAATAGAAAGCATAAACCCTTCAACGTATGCAGGATTAAACACCCGAATAAGAATAGTAAGCACGCCAATGAAAAACCCATAAACCCATT
>JAGVGX010000009.1 GCA_020056865.1 Desulfobacterales bacterium | reverse complement strand
GCATTCTACTGATTTTTTGAGATTTTTCGCCTTCCTAATTAAACACAAAACCCAGTAGATTCTCTCATACTGGGTCTGGGGAGGAATCCGCGCGGGCTTGTTTTTTGGGTGAGCTATATCAGAAGAACATGTCCACAATATTAAAACCCCACAGATAATTTCTGTGGGGTTTTAATTAGGACTATATTAATTCATGCTTTCTTTCATAGAGGCATCTTTTTCCGTTGCTTTTGCATTTTCCACCATATATTTTTCTCCAATCATCTGTATGTCCTTTCCTTTAGAAATAGCTTCGTCATCATTATATTTAGTTCCTATTTCTTGCATTGCTAAGCCGCTAGATTTCATCATCTCTGCCATTTTTTGAATACTCGATGATTGTTCTTTCATCATAGTTATTGAGTCTTGTAATTTCTTTGTTTGGACGATATTATCATTTGTCCCTTTTCCAGAAAAATATCCGACACTACCACCGATGATAAGAGATATTACTATACTGATAACCAATGTTGTTGTTTTCATATTTTTTATATTTTATTTTTATTAAATAATTTCACCACGTTTCTCAAGCATCATATGATGAATCGTTGAGATTCCAGTCCAGATTGCTATAAGAATAAGAATTCCTGAACAAAGTAGAGCGTCAAATTTTGTAATCCCAAATACTATATTATCAGTACCACCGAGTATCGCGACCATAAATGTAACCACTCCTGCTAAACCTACGATAACACTGATGACATGTAGTAACTTTGATAGTTTCATATTTTTCATTTAATTAATCTTTTAATTCTCGACTTTCCCTTGCCACGTACGGACTTCGATATTTATATGGGCGGTTCACGCCCTGTATTAATGTATCTCATAATTTTAGAACCCTGAAGCAGTTTCTGTTATTTTTAATGCCGCCTTTTTTCCGAAACGATAAAATAACGCGGGTGTTAGGAACAATGAAATAATTGTGGAAGAAATGAGTCCTCCAAATACCACGACTGCCAGTGGACTAAGTATTTCTTTCCCCGGTTCACCCCCGGAAATAATAAGTGGGATAAGTGCAAGGGCGGTCACCAGTGATGTCATCAGCACCGGCACCACGCGATCTATGGTTGCTTTTACAATTGTCTCGGGCGCAAATGGCAATCCTTCTTTTTGTACAAGAGCTAAACTGCGACCGATTAACATAATCCCATTTCGAGATACAATTCCCGCGAGTGAAATAAACCCTACAAGATGAGCAAGACTTACCGATCCGCCCGTAAGCCATACACCAATCATTCCACCGATTAAAACCGTTGGAATATTAGTCATAATCAAGAATACGATTGGGATAGACCTAAAGGCATGATACAACACCCCAAAAATCATTATCAGCCCAACAATAAATACTAAAGCCAGGCGCTGCGAATTCTCTTTTTGACTTTTATAATTTCCCTCAAACGAAAGGGTTATTCCTGTTGGAAGTTTTTCTGATTCAACTGCAGTTTTTACTCTTTCAACAGCTCCAACAACATCGGAACCTTGGTAGTTAGCGGAAACCACGAGGACGCGCTTTCCTCCTTCATGGTCTAGACTATTGCGACCACCTTGAACTAAAACATCACCGATGCTCCCCAGAGATTCTGCCCCCATGAAAGGAAGTGATAAATCGCGCAAAGATGCCATTGTGCCCTTTGATTCCGCGTCGTAACGCGCAATAACATTAACAGAGGCAGGACCAAGACGAACTTGTCCTAAGTTATCTCCCATAATTCCCATTTCAAGATCATTGGCAACTTCCCCGGGAGACAAACCATATTCAGCTAATCGATTTCTATCAACATAGATACGAAATTCCGGCACAATAGTATTTTGCTGAATGCGCGGATTTTCAATTCCTTTTTGTTTACCAAGTTCAGAAAGTACTTGCTTGGCCGCACGATCCATTTTTTCTGGATCATCACCAAAAACCTTTACTACAATGGGTGAACGTACACCGGAGAGCAACATTTCTACGCGATGAGTAATCGGTTGTCCTAAGCTAAAATCCGCTCCACCAAACCGATCAAGTATCGCCTGAATATCTTTAAAAATTCTGTCTCTAGCATCTTCAAACCCCGGCTTTAGCGCAATTTGAACTTCACTGGAATTTGCACTACCACCGTGAGGATCCGCCGATGCTCGTCCGGCAATATTACTTACTTGTCTTACGCCTTCCACCTGAAGAATTGCTTTTTCAAGCTTAATCATATATTCGTTTGTGGTGGACAACGCTGTGCCGGGAGGCAGAAATACCATAGCCACCATAGACCCTTCATTAAAAGGAGGAATTCCTTCTTTACCCGCAAAGAAATACATTCCCACAGTAAGGAAAAGAGCAACAACTGTAACACTGCCTATTATTTTTACATTGGTGATACACCAATAAATCCATGGGGTAATTCGTTTTTTAATTTTTTGTACAATCTTGGTTTCCTTTTCGTGTCCAGCTAGTGATTTGTCGCTAAGTAGTAATGCTGATAGAACCGGCGTTACGGTAAGCGAGACTACCATCGAAGCAAAGAGAGAAACAAGATATGCAGACCCAAGGGCAATAAGCAAACGTCCCTCAATTCCCGGCATAAAAAATATGGGAAGAAACACAACAGCAACTAATATTGTTGCATACACAATTGAATTACGAACCTCTTGTGAGGCCTTCAAAACAATATGCTCACGATTTTCTTTCTTACCACCTAACATCCATAAACGTAACCGCCGAAAAATATTTTCCACATCAACAATCGCGTCATCTACAAGTTCTCCAACCGCGACTGCAATACCGCCCAAAGTCATCACATTTACTGACAGATCAAAAAACTTGAAAACAATTACAGTTACGAGAAGAGACAGAGGGATTGCTGTAAGTGTAATCATGGTCATCCTCATATTCATAAGAAAAATAATGAGAATTACAATCACAAAAATGGTACCGTCGCGAAGCGCGCCCTCTACATTACTTAATCCGGCATGAATGAAATTTTTTTGTCGAAAAAGATTTGAATGAAGTTTTATCCCATCGGGGAGACTGGCGGAAAGAGAGTTAAATGTTTTATTTATATCATCAGTAACAGAGAGAGTTTGCGCGTCCGGTTGCCTGATGATTCTCAAAATAACGCCGTCTTCCCCATCAATCGCTCCGCTTCCACGGATAATACTCGCCCCTTCCACGACCGAAGCAATGTCCCCAAGACGGAGAGGTCGGCCATCCATTGCATTACGTCCTATTGAAATCTCCTGTAATTCCGATGCTGTGGCTGGTGCGGTAAGAATACGAATAACATATTCTTTTTCATCTTCAGTAAGAATGCCACCACTTTTGTTTGTAAGGGTATTTTCCACACTTTTGCGAACATCATCAATCATAATTCCTTGCCGACGCATTTTTTCAGCATTGATGTTTATCTGCCATTCGCGTACATCACCACCCATGACAAAAACATTTGCTACTCCCGAAGTTTTTAGAAGCGCAGGACGTATTGTCCAGTCTGCAAGTGTTCGAAGTTCCATCGGGGTAATCTTTGAGTCAGGCGATGTCATGCCCACCCACATGATCTCTCCCAATAAGGATGTAGAAGGACCGAGAGTTGGTTTTACACCAAATGGTAATATCGCTTGCGCCAAACGCTCCTGTACTATTTGCCTGTTACGCAATGTGTCGCTTCCCCAAGCAAACTCCATATTAATTGTCGCTTGCGCGAAGGATGCATTGCTCCGTATTCTCTCGACACCAGGAGCCCCAGCAATTGCAGATTCAATCGGATTAAGAATGAGTCGCTCAACTTCCTCGGCTGCCATACCCGGACTCTCCGCGAAAATAGTAACTGTTGGTTTGTTAATATCTGGAAGAATATCCACTTTCATTGTGGCAATACTCCACAAACCTATTGTGGTTATAATGCCCGCAACGACAAGCACGGTGATTTTATTTTCAAGAGACCAAGAAATGATTTTATTAAACATATATTATTTTTATTACATTTCCATCCCTCCCATT
>JAGVGX010000265.1 GCA_020056865.1 Desulfobacterales bacterium | reverse complement strand
TTGGCTATCTGTCTCCAGTTGCCTTCGAGAAGCAATATTATGCATTAAAACAAGCGGCATGAACAACGAATTGGTGTACGCTATTGACAACAGGGGTCAATTCTATCTATTTCACATATAATAGAATCAAGTAGTTACGAACATCAAAACCCCGGTTTTAGTGTTTTTCGACAGGCTCAACGCTCCGCTTCACCCGGCGGGCGGCGCACAACGAAAACCACCGAAAAGCGAAAAAGGTTGAATAAAAACACCGCCAAAAAATGCGCCGCTGTAGCCCAATCGGTGTGCAAGCGGTTGTTCTGCTACTTCTTTAGTACATACAATAGAATTATTTAAAATTCCGAAAAACATATTTGTCGAATAAAATCAAAAGGAGAAATTCATTATAGGCATATATGGGAATTCCCTTTCAGCTATATAATTTATAACTCCTATCTGAAGGCCTCTCAGGCTTTTACATCTATTATAGAGCCCGATCTGAACACCATTCATTTCTATAGCCATATTTAATAATCCCCCTATTTGGATTCCGTTCACTTCGTAAGCTCCATTAACAAAAGGGCAAATTTGAATCCCGTATAATCTTTTTGTAAAGTTTAGAATCCCTCCAATCTGCACGCCTTGGGCAGTAGAATTAATAATGTTTTCGCCATTTTTGGGGTAGACATAGGCATTGGCCAAGCCTATTTGTATGCCCGACATATTTTTTGTGTTATTTGTAAGAGCACATAGTTGAATTCCGTAAATGCAATCAGTATCATTCAATCCCACACCTATTTGAATTCCATGAACACTTCTTTCAGCAAAATTGCCTAACCCAAGTTGAAGTCCATATAACGTTTTTGATATATTAAGAAATCCTGCGACTTGGATTCCCCTTGTTTCATGCTTAACCATATTTAGAAGGCCTATGTCTAATCCGGTAATTTTCTCGTTTATTCCACAGGGAAGCGAGAATCTAATTCCGTTAATAGAATAATTTTCATCAAATATTTGTATTTGTTTCCAAATTGAAATTTGGAAAGGTGTCCATTTGAATGAAATATCTTCCGGATCTTGAACCGGAACATTTAGTTCTTCTGAAAGATTTTGGTTTTTTGCTTTGGGTGCACAAAACAATAGTTCTGGGAAGAGAGCGATATAGATTAAAATAATAATAAGACAGCAGCTAAGTTTCTTATTGAGTGTCATTGTTTAAATTCAAAACCTTTTTAAGAAATGTGATTTTTTAATTCATAATTAGTTTTGCAGAACAGTGTTGATAGATGGAAAAATTTTCCATGATATTGGACTATATAGATGGAAAATATTTCTACCTATCCTTAATTTAGCCTTAAAACATAGAAAAAATTTTCTTAAATTTTTTATAGCTTTTATTTATTGTTAAATTTTCTATTTAATACCGTACTATAATAAAAATATGGAAATCAAGAAAAAATTTAAACCGAACCCAGAATATCGTTTAATAGATCAAGTCCATGAAGTGTTACGATATTATCACTATGCATTCACTACGGGGAAAACTTACGCGTCCTGGATATTGCAGTATATAAAAATTTTATGGCTGGAAAACACATCCGAAAGACATGGATGCTGTTAAAAGCACTGTGGATGTATTGTAGGTAGTTTCAATTGCACTGCACAGTTTAAAATGGCAAAAAAGGCAGACTGCTCCTTAAATTCAGGGCCATATCTTCACTTGTTTTTCCATCCCGGTAGCTTCCTGAACCCATTGATAAAACTTCACCTTGGGCATGGGGGTATCCATCCATGACTGGTCGGGATCAGGACCCTGGATAACTTCTTCAACTGGCTTGAGGCGTGGCATAGGCTTTGAACTGATGCTGCCTTTACCTGTTACCCATTGAACTTGCTGGGCATTGTGTATGGCGCAGACAATGAGGTTGGTCATCTGGCAATCACCGAGGCAGTAGTCCATTACTTCCTGATGTTTTCCTGCACACCACTTTTTTGGTGCGTCTGCGCCGTCCATGAGCTTTTCTTGGGAAATGCCCATGGCTTGTGCGACCTTTGCAAGGCTGACAGGAAAACCTGCCTGGTTAAAAAACTGGAACATGGGATCATAACTCTTCAGAGCGATTCGAGCGGCAAGGGCCATGTCATCGGCCTGATGCCCGATCCATTTTAAATCAAAACTCAAGCCGTTCCACGCGCAGACCATAAATCCTTTTTGCTGCATCTGATCGAGATACTCCAAGAGTTCATGCGCCCGTTGCTGCGTCAAGTTCAACGCTGGGCGACCATGCTCATCCTTGGAATACCACACCCGCTGTTCTCCATTATAAATGGCTGTTGCAGCCACAGAAATATGAAACGGCGCATACGTTTCCATGTCTTCGTGTTTGCCCAACTCGAAGATATCCGATATTTCTATGTCAAAGCTCAGTAACTTCATGCTTTAATCCTATCCTAATGCGTCTGAAGTTTACCTGAGCACAACAAGCGCATCGACAGCAACCGGTTTATTGCCACTGATAATCAAAGGATTAATATCAATCTCATTTATGGCATCGTTTTCCACCCCGATGTTTCCGACATGAATTAATATGTCAACAAGCATATCCATATCAACTGAGGGCATACCGCGAACAGCTCCAAGTATTCGATGCGCTTTTACTTCTTCTATCATCTCAAGAGCATCTTTTCTCTCTAAGGGTGCTAACCTGAAAGTAACATCGTCAATGATTTCAGTAAATATGCCCCCCAGACCAAACATAACACAAGGGCCAAATTGAGGGTCTCTGATCAAACCGGCTACCAGTTCTCTTTTCCCCTTGATCATTTCCTGGACTAAAACAGACGCACCGCTTCCGGCACCTGCCGCGTTTACAATCGAATCAAAGGCATCTACAGCCTCTTGTTCGTTTCTAATATCGGTTCTGACAAGTCCTTTTTCAGTTTTATGCGTTATATCCGCAGAACAGACCTTCATAACAACCGGATAGCCGATTTCATTGGCTGCAGCTATGGTTTCTGCATGGGTTTTTACCATAATTTCCCTGGTAACAGGGATATGGTATGAAGATAAAATCCGTTTGGACTCGTATTCAGAAAGGGTTTTTCGCCCCTGTTTAAGTGCACAATCAATTATATCCAAAAAAATCTCCTTGCAAGCTATATCATAGAATGACTTGCCATATTTTTAGCGTGGATGGTAAACGATAACGTAGCATAAGCCGCCCGTTCAACCGTTGAAAAACTCGGCACATTAACTTGCCACATAAGATTCGAAAATTTAATGCGTTGTGAATATACTTCAGGATCTCTTGAAACAGCCAGGCCAATAACAAATATGGGCTTTTGAAATTTTTCCCGGACCTTCTTGATTATTTCTGCATGTTTGAGTTCAAGATTTGGTTGATTTAACCACTGGCTGAATCGTGCATACCTTTCCGGTTCGCATGCGGTTACAATAAAATCCACATGCTCATCTGCAGCACATAATTCAAGAATTTTGCCGAAAACATGATAATCATACCCCTTATCACCCATATCTACAGGGTTTACAACAAAAGTATTGACATCACCAGGCAATACCTCGCCCATTTTCTTTAATGTATCAGATGAAAAATCAGCTTTTTGGATGCCAAGCAAGCTGAAGGTATCGAT
>JAGVGX010000026.1 GCA_020056865.1 Desulfobacterales bacterium | reverse complement strand
TGTGAAAAAATGGACCCTTTCGAAGTATGGGGAAGCCCGGATGTAACAAGGGATGTACTTTATTCTGAAGACTTTGCTGCTGCAGTTATCACACTTCTCAATAGTACCGATATCAAATTCGAGGCCTTCAATATCGGTTCAGGCTTAAAAACAACCGTTGGAGATGTGGTGAACTGGTCTATCAAACACTCCGGACACACTCCTTCAAAAGTTCATTACGATCTAAGCAAACCTTCAACAATAAAGTTCAGAGCGTTGGACGTGTCCAAGATAAAGAAAGTTACAGGATGGAAACCAGTTTATTCTATAGAGGAAGGCATAATAAAAACCATAGAATGGTGGAATGAAAATAAAGGGACATGGAAAAGATGAAAAAGAAAATATTGATTTGCGGCAGTACGGGTTTTATCGGCAGGAATACAGCCGAGGCTTTTGCCGAAGATGATTCTTTTGAGATTTATGGCACCTATTTCAAATCCAAACCCTTGAAAAATAGCAGCATAAAGATGATCAAAGCCGACCTTACAAACAAAGACGACGTCTTAAAAGCTATTAAAGGCAAGGATATTGTAATACAAGCCGCTGCAACAACTTCAGGAGCAAAAGACATCGTAACCAAACCGTATTATCATGTAACGGATAATACAGTGATGAACGCCCTTATTTTCAGAGCAGCATTTGACCATAAAGTATCACATCTCATTTTTTTTAGTTGCACCACCATGTATAAGTCAAGTGATACTCCCGTAAAAGAAACTGACTTTGACGCTAATAAAGAGATTTATCCAAGTTATTTCGGCGGAGCATGGATGAAAATCTACAACGAAAAAATGTGCGAGTTTTATTCAAAAATAGGGCCTACAAAATTTACGGCTATAAGACATTCAAACATATACGGTCCATATGATAAATACGACCTTGAAAAATCTCATGTTTTTGGCGCGACAATTACAAAAGTAATGACGGCAGAAGAAGGGAGTAAAGTTATCGTCTGGGGTGAAGGGAGTGAAGAACGGGATTTGTTGTATATATCTGATCTTGGCGACTTTGTGAAATTAGCAGTTGAAAAACAAAGAGACAAATTTCAACTTTTCAATGCCGGTTATGGCAGTTCAATTTCCGTAAAAGAGTTAGTTGATAGAATTATTAAACATTCGGGGAAAAGTCTCAATATCGAGTATGACTTATCAAAGCCCAGTATTAAGACAAAACTCTGCCTTGATTCGACAAGGGCAAAAGAAATACTTGGTTGGTTCCCCAATGTTAGTTTAGATGACGGCATTAAAAAAACAATATCATGGTATAAAAAGGATTCAGGATTATTATGGAAATAAAAACGCGATGGAAAGTGCTTGAAGAAAAAGAAGTTTTTAAGGTAAAAAATAGATTATCCATCACAGTTCAAAAAATAAAATTGCCGAATGGCAAAATTGTTGATGATTACTATCAGATACATTTCCCTGAGTCGGTAGTAATAGTCGCGCGTACTCAAGAGAAAAAAATTATTTTGCTAAAACATTATTTGCATGGTTTTAGAAGAGAGAGCATCGTTCTTGTGGGCGGACAGGTAGAAGGCAAGGAAACGGCACTTGAAACAGCAAAAAGGGAGTTGCTGGAGGAAACGGGATACATATCACATGATTGGCTGCCGCTGGGTAGCATTGTTCCACATGTAAATCAGATTTGTGGCAAAGTTCACTTTTTTTTTGCGGATAAAGCAAGAAAGACAGCAAAACCTACATCAAACGACTTAGAAGACATGAAAGTTATTTTTAAGAATAAAAAAGAAATTGTTGACTGCATAAGAAGTAAGAAAATAATTTCAATGGGAACTATTGTTGCATTATCACTTGCAAAAATTTATTTACAAAGGGGGAGTTACTTTGCAAAATAGGCCAAAAGTTTTATTGATTTATCCGGGAGATAAATCATCAGTAGGCGCGTATTCTCTTGGGCTATTATATGTGGCAAAATCATTACAAAAAATAAATATTGATGTATCTATTTTGCATTTGGCGTGGGATAGCATAAAAAAAATACAATATGAGAATTATCTATTTGTCGGAATCAGCATGTTGACCGGCCAAATGATATCAGACGGCTTGAAAGTCGCAAAACTAATAAAAAAGTATAACCCCAACATTCCGATTGTTTTAGGCGGGGTGCATCCATCTTTGCTTCCTGAACAAACGTTGCAAAATGAACTTGTTGATATTGTCGTAATTGGCGAGGGTGAAAAGACGGCTCAGGATTTGGCGATGTGTTTGTTAAATAAAGGAGATTTATCAGGCATTAGAGGAATTGCATATAAAAAAGAAGGGCAAGTAATAATAAACCAGCCACAGGATTTAATTGACCTGAATACACTTGATATGGATCTCCCATATGAACTTTTAGGTAAGGCTTTTTATGATCCAACAACTATACCTGTGCATACATCACGAGGTTGTCCTAATAGATGCAGTTTCTGCTACAGCCCGGCATTTAATAAAAGGAGATACAGGGCAAAAAGCGCCGAGAGGGTAGTGAAAGAGGTTGAATATCTAAATAAAAAATATAAAATCAGAAACTTCGACTTTGGCGCCGAAGATGAGTTTTTCATTGATATTCAAAGGGCTTATGAAATATTCCAATCTATCATTCAAAAAGGATTGAAAATAAGATGGTCAACTTTTTGCAGATTTGATACTTTTGACAGGGCATATAAAAAGTTCGGTCAGGAGTTCATAGATTTAATGAAAAATAGCGGATGTTATTATATCAGTTTCGGGGCAGAATCAGGTTCCCAGAGATTATTAGATGAAGTTATCAAAAAAGATATAAAGGTGGAACAGATATTAAGCACCATTGAAATAATGAAAAACAATAAGATACCGCAGAGAGTAACCTTTGTGAATTGCTGGCCCACTGAAACAAGAGAAGACAGCGGCGCCACATTTAGTGTCATTGATAAAATATCATATAACAATTCTTATATAGTGATTGCTATTTTTAATTTGTGCCCCTTCCCGGGAACGGCAATCTTTGAATTATTGAATAAAGATTATAACTGCCAATTTCCGGATTCTCTGGAAAAGTGGGGGCGATGGGGCGCACCTTTAAAATTGAAACTTATTAAGTGGTTCCCTAAAAAAATTGCGAGAAGGTTTTATAACATTGCAAAATTGTCATCTGCTGGTGTTTTTTTTAGACACTTTGGATCATATAACGAATATAAGAATTATATTTATTCTATGGGATATCCATATTATGCAGGATTTTTTAGTTACTTGGCATCAAAGTTACAGAACCGGCGTTACAAGAATAAATATTTTAAATTTGCATACGAAGCTATTTTATTTGCGAAACTTATCAGAGTTTATAAGGGTGCAAGAAATTTTTTTATAAATGAGATTCTAAAAAAATATCTTCCAAGAGATATATATAAAGCGTTGAGAAAACGATTTGGACCGAAAGACAGGGACTGGACATCTGAAAAGGAAGCCAAAGAGTTAAAGAGTTAGAGGGTTTTTGAAGTGTTAAGAATCGGATTTATCTTTCCAAGCAGCGAGTATTTATTCGACCCATTTAGGGGCGATCCGCACACTCATTTCCAGATATTAACGGCGCTTGAGCGTGCCCTCGGCTCTAGCGCTGAACTTTTGCTGATTGACCTGCGTGGCATAAAAAAGGAATTCGCGGTTTATCATATTCCCGAGTGCGACATTTACCTGCATTCCGTTTATACGCTTGATTATGAGGAACAGGTTTCGACGGTAAAAAAATTGCGCGAGCGCTATCCTCGTGCCAAACATATTGCCGGCGGCCCGCACGCCGCAGTCTTTCAGGACGAATGCTTGAAAATATTCGACGCGCTTATCATCGGTGATGGGGAAGAATCCGTCGTTAGGGCTGTCAATGACGCAGTTGCCGCGATGCCGCAAAAAATTTACCGGCAACCAGTGCCCGTGGATATTAACCTCTATCCTTATCCGAGACGGCATTATCTTCCCGCTTCCGCCGTGGCGAGAAAAGGTCTTTTGATGTTGAAGGACAACCGCGAATACGATGACCTGCTGACAACGACCATCATTTTCAGCCGGGGCTGTCCGTACAATTGCTATTTTTGCGCGATGCCCGACTTGAAAAAATACAGTCCCAGCATAAGATTCCGCTCGCCCTATCTCATCGAAGAGGAAATAGAATATCTGAAACGCGATTACAAAATAAATGGAATCAGTTTGCTCGACGAAATCGGTTTTCCGTTGGACCCGAAGAAAGCAGTTCCGCATATAGAAGCCATCGGAAGGACCGGGGTGAAATGGAAAGCGCAGTGCCGCGTTGACGGTATCACTCCGGATATCGCAGGGCTTTTGCGGGATGCCGGCTGCATCATTATGTGCTTTGGCGTCGAAAGTGCCTGCCAGAAGTCGCTCGACCTGATAAACAAAAAAATCAACATCGCCAGGACGAAAGAATCAATTAAACTTTTGAAAAAAAACGGCATAGAATGCAGGCTCTATATGATAATCGGTTTGCCTGGCGAGCCCGACGACATCGTCGAGCAGACGTGGGAATTCATCAAAGAAACTTCGCCAGATCTGGTTTATTTGTGTTTGCTGACCGTGCGCCCGGGAACCCGCATGTACGAGAAGCCTGACGAGTTTGGATTCAAATGCCTGACCACCGACTGGTCGAAAACCATGCACCTTTTCGGCAGATACGAAGATGAAAAACCGACACTCACTTTCGAGTATGTCGAACACACCCCGTGGGGACGGAGCATGAGCAAAGAAAAAATAGTCGCCAATTATTTAGAATTGCAAAGTCGGCTGAAGGAGTGCGGTCTTGCCAGCAGATAGATGCGGTCACACAGCATGGTTTTATGACGAGCCACGAAGGATGGTCAAGATTTGCGGGGGAAGGGCGTGAGCCAGGAGCAGATCATTAAAAATTATCTTGAACTTCAATCGCGGCTGCATAAAGCCGGATTATCGCATATTTAAAGGGCCATAATGAAAATACTTTTAATAAATCCTCCTATTCCCGCTAAATGGTACAACGATGAATACTATCTGCCATCGAGCCTTCTTTACCTTGGCGCAGTACTTCAGAAGAATTGCGCTGAGGTCGAGATCATAGATATGAAGGCGCTGAAGGTACCCAAAGACAAAGACAGGAATGAGTTTTATGACAGATATCTAATAAATATATTAGATGAATTTTCTCCGGAACTGATAGGGTTCGGGTGCCTTTTTTCCGGAAATTTTCCCGATACTCTTAGGTTTTCAATCAAGTGTAAGGAACATAGAAAAGATATTCCCATAGTTGCCGGTGGGATTCATTTCACGATATATGCAGGTGAAATACTGAAGAACTGTCCTTCCATAGATTTTATTGTAATGGGAGAGGGTGAAGAAACAACAGTACAATTAGTCAATATGCTGAAAACCAACAGAAAGGATTTTGCGTCACTAGATGGATTTGCATACAGGGAGAACAATGAAGTAAAGGTTAATCCAAAGAAGCGCTACATTGAGAATCTTGATATAATACCCTTCCCTGCTTATAATCTCATTGACCTCACGGATTATTACGTAGATACTTCGAAGTGGCATAATCCCAAGAATCTGCCCATCAATACTTCCATTCCTATTATCACCAGCCGTAGCTGTCCTAACCTGTGTAATTTTTGTTCGATGTATATGGTTATGGGCCCTAAATGGAGACCGAGAACTGCCATTAATGTTGTGGATGAGATTGAATTCCTCTATAACACCTATAACCATATGCATTTCTCCTTCATGGACGACAATATGACTCTGCAAAAGAAAAGGGCGCTGGATATATGTTCGGAGATAACAAAAAGAAAGCTCAATATCCAGTTTGAAACTCCGAATGGTCTCAACATCAATACTCTGGATGAGGAGGTCCTCGACGCATTGGTATCGGCTGGAATGGTTAGGATATCTATCGCCATAGAAAGCGGTTCAGATTTTATCAGAAACAAAATAATGCGTAAACGGCTGTCAAGAACAAAGATAATAGATACCGTCAAACTAATAAAGCAATATCCCCAACTGCATACAAGCGCATTTTTTATTATGGGGATGCCGGAAGAGACGCAGGAAACTCTGATGGATACTTACAACCTGATAAAAGAGATAGATTTCGACAAGATTCACCTTATGAATATCGCCCCTTTCCCTTGTACTGAGGTTTTTGAACAGGCAAAGAAGGACGGAATCCTTATGAATATTGACACCAAAGACATGTATAAAGCCGATGACTTATATTTTAAGAATTACGAGAGGTTTTTTATCAAACCCTATAAACTCGAAGTTTCCGAAATGCTCGATTTTAGATGTAAATGTGAGGAGTTAATCAACAAAAAAACCGGTAAAGGGAAAAACTGATGCAGATGCTTTCCCGCAACGATTACATGAAACTCCTTGACAAATACAGAAACTTGTATGCCATGTATGTAGAGTACCCGCATAAAAGTATCTGGAACGATAATTTTACCGACGCTTCCGTAAGACAAGCGGTCGAAGAACACGTAACTAAACTCGGCAACCCGCCTATGCTTTTGTATGTCCATATACCTTTCTGCAAGAGACAGTGCTACTACTGCACGTGTCATACGACAATAACAAGTAACTATGACAGAGTTAAGGACTATCTGAAATATTTGTATGCCGAGATTGAGCTTATTCATGCACTTTTTCAAGAATATGGAACAAAGCCAAATATAAAAGAGATTCATCTCGGAGGGGGGTCTCCGACACTGCTTCAAAGACAGGAATTCGATGAACTTATATCGCAGCTTGGGAGAATTTCGGACTCCTCCAATATCAGTGAATTCACTATAGAAGTGGACCCGCGAGCCGTTACCGTTGAAACTCTCAAGTATTATCATTCAAAGGGACTCGATAGGCTTTCATTCGGGATACAGGAGTTCGACCCCGAGGTTCAAAAAACAATAAACAGAGTTCAACCCGCATCACTTCTTGAAGGCCTTCTTACCCCTGAGATCCGCGATCTTTTTCACGGCATCAACTTTGATATCATGTGGGGGCTTCCCAAGCAGACGCGCGCATCGTTCCAGAAAACCCTGGATACATTGCTGAAAATTTCCCCGGACAGGGTTTCGTTGCTTCTCCTGCACTATGCCCCTAAAGTAAAAAAACACCAGACGATGATAAAAGAGTCAGACCTGCCTGACCCTTATGAGCGAACCCTCATGTTCCATGATGCTGTCGAAAAACTCACCGGGAGCGGATATGTCAGAATAGGGCTTGAGCATTTCGCCAAGCCTAAAGACGATCTTTCCAGTGCTTTAAAAAATAAAACTGCGGGTTGGAACTCATTGGGATATACTGCGGGCCGATACCGCAATATTATAGGAATCGGTACGGGAAGCGCAAGCACCATTGCAAACAACTACTATTTCCAAAACACTTACGAACTTAAAGAATATAAAGACTTTATCTTAAAAAACACCTTTCCCGTTTTCAGGGGATATAAACTTAACCGGGATGAAACAATTCGAAGGGAACTTATACAGAGGCTGCGCGTATATTTCACTCTGGATTTTGCCGAGTTCGGGAAAGCAAATAATATAGTTTTTAAAAAATACTTTGCTTCCGAAATCAATCAGTTGAAAGGATTTGTCAGCGACGGCATTCTGGAAATTGATGACAAATCTATGAGGGTTACCGAGCTCGGTAAGTTCTTTACCATGCAGATCTGCCGTAAATTCGATAGAAACATAACAGATTGACTTACCGCCTATGCAAAAAATAAAAGTCGGCCTCGTACAAATAAATAACAGTTTCTCAAATCAGAACTATTTCCCTTATTCTGTCGGCATTCTTCAGGCATATGCACAGAAATATTTAAAAGATAAAGAACTATTTGAGTTCTCTTTGCCTCTATATAAACGCATATCGCTAAAGGACGCCCTCAAACAGCTTGATGGTTGTGACATAGTTTTTTTCAGCGCTTATACATGGAATATCAATATTTCTCTGGAGATTGCAAGGCAATTAAAGACTGTTAATAATAATATACTCGTTGTTTTCGGCGGTCCTCAGATTCCGATCCGAGGGATCAAAGAATTCCTTAAAAAATACAGATTCATTGACCTCGCCTGTCACGGTGAAGGTGAGGATTCTTTTATCCGGTTCATAAACGAGTATAAAAGCGGAAGAAAACACTTCGACGACATAGACGGATTCGCATATAGAGCCGATAACAAGATCAATATAAAGTGCAAGATGCGCTTTATCGAGAACCTGGACTCTCTGCCCTTTCCGGCGTACGATCTTGTAAATATGTCCGATTATGATGTAGATACTTCAGACTGGTTCAATCCGAAAAACCTTTCCTTCAAGACCACTATACCCATGATTTCGAGCAGGAGCTGCCCTAACAAGTGCAATTTCTGCTCAATGTACCATGTTATGGGCCCGAGATGGCGGGCAAGATCCCCTGAAAATGTGGTCGATGAAATCGAGTTCCTATATAATGCTTACAATCATAGGCATTTTTCTTTCATGGATGACAATTTAACATTGAGAAAATCGCATGTCCTTTCAATCTGCAGATTGATAAAGGAGAGAAAATTAAATATTGAATTCGAAACCCCTAACGGCATTTCGATAAGGACTCTCGATAAAGAAGTTCTTGATGCCCTGGTTTCGGCTGGGCTAGTCAGGATGTCACTTGCCATTGAGAGCGGTTCCGATTTTATTAGGAACAAAGTAATGGGAAAAAATCTGAAGGAAGAGAACATTCTTGAAATAATAAATCTTGTAAAGCAGTATAAAGGCATCTATGTCAGGGCCTTTTTTATAATAGGAATGCCCGAAGAAACGAATGAAACGCTTGAGGCCACATACAATATGATAAAAAAGATCGATGTCAATAGAATATATCTGCACAATATAATTCCATATCCCGGTACAGCCGTCTATCAGCAGGCGCTTCGGGATAACCTGCTCGTCAACATCAGTCCTGACGATTTCTATAAGACAGATAAACTCTACTTGACCAACTACGATTCATTTTTCATAAAGCCGTACAAGTTGACCACTGAAGAACTCATCACATTCAGAAAGAGATGCGAACATCTAATAAATGATCTAAAAGAGAAAAGAATGAGTAAAGCCCATGGCGAATAATTCCGGATCTATAGATAAAAACCTAATAGAAAAGTATGATATTCCGTCGTTTGATTATATTGAATATCCCCATAAGAGTTTCTGGTCAACTGATGTAGGTGACGCTGATTACAGAAAAACGCTTCTGAAATATAAAGACTCCGCCAACCAGACTGCGTTATATGTTCACATCCCATTCTGCACGCAGATGTGCTATTTCTGCCTTTGCCATAAAGAGATCACATCGGATTACAGCAAGGTCAGGGCATACCTTGATACCCTTTTTCTGGAGATCGAAAACCTTCACGACTTTCTTAAGGACAATTCTCTGAACATCAATGCAAAAGAGATCTATATAGGAGGTGGGTCTCCAACTATTATCAAAGAGGCCGAATTTGACCTTCTTCTTGAAAAAATAGGCCTGATAGTGGATTTCAGCAAGGTATACCAATTGACCGTAGAAATTGATCCGCG
>JAGVGX010000109.1 GCA_020056865.1 Desulfobacterales bacterium | reverse complement strand
TCTGCTTTCAAAAACACTTATAAATGCATTGTCATATGACATATCCAACCTGTTTTTCAACATCTTGGCTTCATATAAATCATTAAAAGCACCCACCTGTACAGTAAAATATTCTCTAAAAGAGTCTGAAGAAGCTTGGGTAGATATGCCCATGTCTTTTTCTGTACCTGTTTTATCCCCGGTGGTAGTCAAAGCCTGAATATGAACCTTAGCCGTTCCAGGCCCTGCCACACCAAGAGCTTTTGCTGCCGCATAAGAAAGATCGATAATTCTCTCCTTTGAAAATGGCCCACGGTCATTAATTCTCACTTCAATTTTTCTGTTGTTTTCAAGGTTGTGAACACTGACCCACGTCCCAAAAGGGAGCGTTTTATGAGCTGCCGATATTTTATACATATCGTAAACCTCACCGCTGGAGGTTTTTTGACCGTGGAAATCTTTTCCATACCAGGAAGCAACACCGGTTTGTCTAAACCCTTCCGAAGTCCTGAGAGGTATGTACCATTGACCTGCTACCTGATATGGCTTTGAAGGAATCCCTGTTGACGGGTACTCTTTTGACCCATAAGAACTTTTCTCTACACCGGGTTCCGGAGACATCTTTACGCGTGCGCATCCATGAGTTAAAATAATAGCGAGACAACCACCCAGAACAAAAGCCTTGATCACCCAATCCGGAACGTATTTTTTTTCTATTAAATCATGCATAACTGTATTATTCTTTATCTATATTATTCTTTATCCGTATTATTCTTTATCTATAGCCAATTTCAAAACATCCATCATCTTTTCTACAAAATGAAACTTGATTTCCCTTTTTATTTTTTTGGGGATATCTTCCATATCATTTTCATTCCATTTCGGCAAGATAATGGTTTTGATCCCTGCCCGATGTGCCGCCAAAACCTTTTCTTTTATACCGCCTACCGGCAAAACGAGCCCTCTCAATGTTATTTCACCTGTCATGGCAAGATTTTTCTTTATTGTTTTGCCTGTTATAAGAGAGGTGAGTGCAGTAAGCATGGTAACCCCTGCAGAAGGGCCGTCTTTTGGAATTGCGCCTTCAGGGACATGGATATGGAATTCATGCTTTTCAAAAAAACTATCTTCAATCGACAACCTGGCAGCATTGGTTCTGATAAAACTCAGCGCAGCAGTAGCAGATTCTTTCATGACATCTCCAAGCTGGCCGGTTAAAATCATCCCTCTGTTCCCATTCATTGCCGTAGCCTCTATAAACAATATGGCACCACCTGCCTGTGTCCAGGCAAGCCCGATAGCCACACCCGGTGTAGAAACCCTTGAGCCAATCTCGGGGCGCTGGCGCAAATGCCCTAAATAAGCATGCAAGGCTTTTTCCGTAATTGATACGGATTCAACCTCATTTTGAGCGATCTTGGTCGCAACCCCTCGGCATATGGTTGCTATTTCTCTTTCCAGATTTCTTAGCCCTGCCTCCTGAGTATAACCTGAAATTATTTTTTTTACCGCTCCTTTTGTAAAGGTTATATGTTGTGAACTTAGCCCGTTTGCTTCCCGTTGCCTTGGGATAAGATACCTGTTTGCAATTTTAATTTTTTCATCCAAGGGGTAGCCTGAGAGCTGGATCACTTCAAGCCTGTCTCTTAAAGCAGGAGGAATGGTATCCAAAATGTTGGCGGTTGTAATAAACATAACCTTGGACAGATCAAACTCAACATCTAAATAATGATCGGAAAATGAAAAGTTCTGTTCAGGGTCAAGCACTTCGAGAAGTGCCGATGATGGGTCCCCCCGAAAATCACTTCCAAGTTTATCAATTTCATCTAACATAAAAACCGGATTGTTGGATTCTGACCGCCGTATACCCTGTATGATACGTCCCGGAAGAGCGCCTACATATGTTCTTCGATGCCCCCTGATTTCAGCCTCATCCCTTACACCACCCAAAGATATCCGATAAAATTTACGCCCCAATGCCCTTGCGATAGATCGACCCAAAGATGTTTTCCCTGTACCTGGAGGCCCTGCAAAACATAAAATAGGTCCTCTTGAATCCGGCTTGAGTTTACGAACTGCAAGATACTCAATCACGCGCTTTTTGGGTTTTTCCAGACCGAAATGATCCTGTTCAAGAATCTTTTGGGCTTTTTTTATGTCAAGATTGTCCTTGGTGCTTACATTCCATGGCAAGGATGTTATCCAGTTCATGTATGTCAATGCCACCGTATATTCAGATGAAGACGGATGCATGCTTGAAAGGCGATCAAGCTCACGTTCAGCCTCTTTTTTGGCCTGTTCAGGAAGCCCTATCTCCTCGATTTTTGCTTTGTATGAATCAATTTCAACAGAAGATGAGCCTTTTTCTCCAAGTTCGTCCTTGATTGCTTTTAGCTGTTGTCTAAGGTAATATTCCCTCTGGCTTTTATCCATATCGCCTTTTACCTGGGACTGGATTTTATTTCCAAGTTCCAGTATAACCAGTTGATGATTGACCAGACGGGTAGACTCCTTGAGTCTTTGTTTGACGTTATCTGTTTCCAGAACTTTTTGTTTTTCTTCAGGTGTTGAATTGATAATGGACGCCACCATATCGGCTAAAATTCCAGGTTCTTTTATGTTTTGCGCCATCAAACCCATTTCCGGCGGCAACCCTGGAGAAAGCTCAACAACCCGTTTAAACAATGAGGAAATGTTTACCACAAGGGCTTCTGTTTCATTATCTTTTACCACCTCATCTTTAATGTGTTCCACCTTTGCCTCAAGAAAAGGTTTTTGCTTGATAAACGCATCCACCTTAAATCTTGTCAAACCCTGAACAAGCAGTTGGACATTACCATCTTCTGACTTTGCCATTTTAAGAATCAATGCGCTTGTCCCTATGTTATAAAGATCATCCCTTGATATTGTACCTGAAGTGCCCTCGGGTGTTGCGTTTTTTTTAGATGCAATAAGCCCTATAACACGGTCTTTACTCATAGCTTCATCGATCAGCTCAACAGATTTACCTTTCATGACAACGAGAGGCAACACCATTTTCGGGAAAAGCACCGTATCATATAAAGGAAGAACTGAAAGTGTCTCCGGAATTTTTTCAGAAATATCATCTTTTCTTTCATTTTTATTTTTCATCGCCCCTCCCAATCCAGTCCGTACGTCTTTTATTCATTGTCTGAAACCATCATTTGTTAGAAGAAAAGAAATTTTATGCGTTGTTACCAAAAAAACTAAACATCCGTAATTTTAACAAGTTGTTTTCTATCAAGAGAAAGTTTTGCCAAACGTATATGTAAAAAACCATTGGTATATGATGCGGATACAACATCAATATCGATCAGTGCAGGAAGAAACAGAATGCGCTCAAACTTACCGTACTGGATTTCTGCAAGTCTGTATGTTGAATGATGAACACGGGGCAGCGGTGTTCGCTCTCCATGAATTTTTACAGCCTTGCTGCTAATCTCAATACCCAGGTTTTCTTTATCAACCCCTGCTATCTCCGCTATAACAATAACCTCTTCAAGGGTTTCATATATATCCATCTGAGGTTTCCAGCTCCGTTCAGAAAGGGAAAAAGCAGGATGTAGGGTTCTAAACATATCTTCAATAGTTTTTTCAAATGATGACGTTATGTTATCAAAATCATCGGCAAATCGTATCTTGATAAAGTCCATATTAAAGCTCCCTTATGTAAAGGATTATACTGCGAGACCTTTGCATAACGCCCCCTTTCACCCGATTTCTGTGTCAGACTCAAATTTTAATCCTCGAAATACTCAATGTATTCCTGTGGTTAAAATTTTCGC
>JAGVGX010000003.1 GCA_020056865.1 Desulfobacterales bacterium | reverse complement strand
GGAACGTAGGCTCCGCCTGCCGTACAAGAACCCATCACACAGGCAATCTGTGGAATGCCCATAGCTGAAAGCCTTGCCTGATTAAAGAAAAAACGGCCGAAATGATCACGGTCAGGAAATACAGTATCCTGCTCAGGCAGAAATGCACCGCCTGAATCTACAAGGTAAACACAAGGCAGATGGTTTTCCATCGCAATTTCCTGCGCACGCAAATGTTTCTTGATGGTCCATTTCATATACGTGCCACCCTTGACAGTAGCGTCATTTGCAATGATGACCACTTCGCGCCCGTGAATCAGACCGATACCCGTAACAATTCCTGCAGAAGGAAAACCATTTTTATACTGGTCATACGCTGCAAGTGGCGACAACTCGAGAAAAGGAGTGTTGGGGTCTACAAGCAAGTCGATTCTTTCCCTTGCCAACAGTTTCCCACGTGACTTATGCTTTTTAACATTGTCTTCCGATTCTCCTTTCAGAACTTCACGGTGAATCTCTTTGTATTTGCTGAGCAGTTTAAGATAGTCCTCTTTGTTTTTCTTAAATTCCTCCGACTGTGTGTTGATCTTTGATTCTAATGTAAACACTTGTATCCGTTTTAAATTTCTACTCTTTTGTTATAATTATAACAGCGTTTGTCTTTAAACAATATTATCGAGTGCAATATTCAAAAAGAATTTTGAAAAAAAAAACTTTTTAAATGTGTAATATTTAATATATCACCACGAAGATTTGCTATTTTTGCGCCCTCCATTTTTTATGAGAATACTGAAAACGATAGCAGAAGTAAAAGAGTTTATTCATTTGAATGATATGCCTTCGGGGTTTGTTCCTACCATGGGGGCTTTGCACGAAGGCCATCTTACTTTAGTTCGAAAGGCAAAAAGTGAGAATCCGCTATGCACCGTCAGTATTTTTGTAAACCCGATTCAATTCAACGATCCGGAAGATTTTAAAAAATACCCGCGAAATTTTGAAACGGATCTAGAAATGCTGGAAAAAGCAGGATGTGATTTGGTTTTTTTACCAACTACTGAAGAAATGTATCCTGAACCCGACGATCGCGAATATCATTTCGGTTCGCTGGAAGAAGTGATGGAAGGGCTTCACAGACCCGGGCATTTCCGGGGGGTGGCGGTTGTAGTGCGCAGACTGTTTGAAATAATGGAACCAGTACGTGCCTATTTTGGAGAAAAAGATTTTCAACAGTTAATGATTGTTAAGATGTTGGTTGAGAATCTTAAAATGCCAATTGATATTATTCCATGCGACATTGTAAGAGAACCTGATGGTCTTGCAATGAGTTCACGTAATACACGCCTGGATGGGGATGCTCGGAAAGCTGCCCCATTAATTTTCCGGACACTGAATGCCATGAAAGAAATGAAAAACAATCTTCAGCCTTCGGAGCTGATTGAATGGGCAACTGACCTGATCAACGCAACACCACCGCTTGAAGTAGAATACATTGAAATTGCAGATAGCCAAAGCTTACTACCCATTCGAAAATGGAATCAAAGTTCAGACCCCCGTGTTTTTGCTGCTGTATGGGCTGATAATGTAAGGCTTATCGATAATATTGAATTATTTTATTAATTTTGCACCCGTTATGTGGATAGAAGTTTTAAAATCGAAGCTGCACAGGGTTACTGTGACTGAAGCGGATATCAATTACATTGGAAGCATTACCATTGATGAAGACCTGATGGATGCTGCGAATATTATTGAAAATGAAAAGGTGCAGGTAGTTAACCTTAACAATGGCGAACGTTTGGAAACATACGTTATCACTGGTAAAAGAGGAAGCGGCATTATTTGCATGAATGGTGCAACAGCCCGCAAAGCCCTACCCGGCGACTTGCTTATTGTACTTTCCTATGCTACGATGGAAATGGATAAAGCCCGCAAATATAAGCCTATCGTCGTTTTTCCGGATGAAAAAAACAGCATTAGAAAATAAACACCTTGCGTAAAAAGCTTTTTAAATTCTTCAATTATTTCATTTTCCTTTTACTTGGAGTCTTCCTACTATGGCTGGTTACCAAAGATCAGGATCTGAATAAACTTTGGGAAGAAATTAAACAAGCCGATTATTTCTGGGTGCTAATGTCGCTGCTTGCCGGCATATGCAGTCATCTTTTTCGTGCTTTGCGATGGAATCTTTTATTGAAATCTATGGGGCATCCCACGAAAACCATTACTACATTTTATGCTGTGATGGTCGGTTATTTTGCAAACCTTGCCATTCCCCGACTGGGTGAAGTGGCACGCTGTGGCGCTATCAGCAGGCAAAACCGCATTCCGCTGAATGAAGTATTCGGAACTGTTGTTGCCGAACGTGCTTTCGATATGGTTGTTTTATTAACCATCATTGTTGGTGTCATAGTGTTTCAGTTGAAACTGCTGGGTGGTTTTATGCAAAAATTTTTATGGGAACCTCTTTCTCAAAAGTTTTCCAGCGCAGGAAGCATGACATTAATATTGGTTTTTGGAACACTCGGTTTTTTTATTGTTTGCTATATCCTTTATAGAATTCTATTGCCACGCCTTCGTAAAATTCCGTTATTTCAAAAAATTATGGGTTTAATGAAAGGCTTTATGGAAGGAATTAAATCGTTGTGGCGAATGAAACAGAAATTACTTTTTCTGTTATACACTGTTTGCATCTGGTTTATGTATTCCATGATGAATTACCTCGTCTTTTTTGCTCTGACAGGAACAACACATCTTACATTTGGCGATGCCATAACACTCATGGCACTGGGCAGCCTTGGAATTGTAGCACCCGTTCCGGGCGGAATCGGAACCTATCACGCTGTTGTTATTCTTGTGATGACAAGCCTGTATCACATTGCACAGCAAACAGCAACTACATACGCTTATGTAGCCCACACATCTCAGGTTATTATGATGGTTGTAGTAGGAATTCTTTCTTTAGTGATGCTTTCATTTACTGCACCGAAAAAAGAAATCAATGAACAAAAGTGAACTGATTGAATCAAAAATACCGGATCAGGCCGGACTCGAACGCATGCTTGCTTACTGGCGCTTCCGGGAGATGAAAATTGTTTTTACCAATGGGTGTTTCGATCTTCTGCATTTTGGGCACATTGAT
>JAGVGX010000127.1 GCA_020056865.1 Desulfobacterales bacterium | reverse complement strand
CAATCGGTAACAGCTGTTGGTAAAGCTGTAATACGGGGAGAGAAACTTGCAAGGGAGAATAAATATTTGCTTCTTGAAAAATAAGTTTGTAAGTGTAATACGTCCCCTATCTGCTCCCCGATTTTCATGAAATATGCTTTTGTAGCTAACCACGCAATCAACCGGACGGCGGCACAACGCAGGGGTTGAGCATAGAGCTTTGTTCCGCCGCCGGTTATTGCGAACGTTAGATTTGCAAGAATACAAATGAGGCAAAATGCAGCTAAGAATCGCAGAACTTTCAGACATCGATGATATTCTTGAGCTTCACTATAGATATCAAGTTAACTCTATTGCGGAAGAAGACAAAAAGGATGGCTTTGTCACCACGCCATTTACAAAAGAAGAGATGATGGCCTTAATTAACCAAGAAAAAGGGCTCTTTATAGCAAAGAAAAATAAGTCCGTGGTGGCGTACGCTATGGCAGCGTCATGGAAGTTTTGGTCGTCATGGCCAATGTTTACTTACATGATCAAAGAGCTACCAGGTTTAAAATACCAAGGGCAACAATTAAGCACAAATAATTCATGCCAATATGGTCCAATCTGCATAGACAAAAGTGTCAGAGGATCTGGTGTTTTAGAGGAAATATTCTCATTGGTAAAAGAACGGATGTCAAAACGGTATCCAATTCTGGTCACTTTCGTTAACAAAACTAATGGTAGATCGTATGAAGCCCACAAACGAAAGCTTGGACTTGATGTAATTAAAGAGTTTGAATTCAATAGCAACCATTACTATGAGATGGCGTGCTTTACAAAAAGCAAAATCTAACCACCAAGTCCAGCCGACACCGGGAACACAGCGTTTTGAATTCTTACGTCAGTGGCCGGCGCGGCTGACCCGCACGTTAGATTCTGAAAAAGGACTGCATGATAATAAAGCATATAACTGTCACATTAAGCATTCTGATTTTGTTTTCGTCTATTTCATTTGCGGCTGACGAATACCCCGCAATTAAGAAGAAATCAAAAAAGCAATATGATCAAAATAATGCTGCGAGCGATCCATGTGAAAGCACTAGTGGCTTAGGGCAGTGGGAATGTGCTCAAAAGAAAATGGAAATTGCTGATAAGAAGTTGAATGCAATATATAAGGTACTTATCGCAAAGCTTCCAGAAGTCTATGGCCCTGAAGGCCGGAACCCTAAAAAAGATTTAATTGAAGCACAAAGGGTATGGATTAAATATCGCGACTCAAACTGCCAATTTGTTGGTGGTATTTCTGGCGGTGCGCCTGTATGGCGCGATGCTTATTATGAACAATGTCGTGTTGAAATGACAGAGGCGCGTACCAAGGAGCTTCAAAAATATAATGAGGAATTTAATTAAATCTAACAAAGTCAATCCAGCCGATCGCTACGCTCCGGCTGATTTTTTCGATAGGAACCAGGCGATGATCCATGCTTACAACACAGTTACTTGGAAGATGGAGTTATTATGAAAGTATTAATTATTACATGTAGTCCAAACAAAAATGGACTGACAGACGCTTGCGGTAAAAGTGCAAAACAAGGCATTGAAGACGGCAAAGGCGAAGTCAATATAGTTCGGCTTAATGATTTGAAACTCTCCAAATGCGAGGCTTGTAATAACGGATGGGGCAGTTGTCAAAAGAAAGGAATTTGCCAGGTAGCAGATGATTTCCAGGCCCTTCACCAACAAATCGGCAAGGCTGAGGGGTTCGTTGTGATCACGCCAGTTTATTGGTGGGATATGAGCGAATCGGCCAAGGCACTATTTGATCGGCTGAGAAGATGCGAAGCCATGAAAGAAAATAACAGAGTTAAAGGCAAACCGTTT
This sequence comes from Desulfobacterales bacterium, assembly GCA_020056865.1. The sequence goes on along the minus strand of JAGVGX010000127.1, from coordinate 954 downwards.
ATCTGCATAGCAGCTGCGGGTGGTACAGGAGTGGGTACAGTCAATTGCCTCGCCTCCATGGAAAGGATATTCCTCCATATGAACAATTTGCAATTTTTCGACTTGAGTTCCGCTATGTGCGATTTTATTGGGGTAACCCAGAAAAATCGAAGCTACATGCTGGAAGCCATTAGGGCGGCAAGTGAAAAGTTGACCCAAAACAGTCTGGAATTTATGCCCAAATAAAACCGAACTGAGAAACGTCATTCTAACCAACTAGTCCAGCCGACACCGGGAAGGCCGCGGTTTTGAATTCTTACGTCAGTGGCCCGGTGCGGCTGACCAGCACGTTATACAAAAAAATGATAAAGGAGTCCAAGATGATTCGTAAGTTGATTGTCGCATTTATCTTTCTACTTTTGTGTTCAGCAAACACGGTTGCCGCTTCAAGTATTTATTCATCCGATTACAACAGGGAAGCTGGTACGGTCATAGCAGCGGTGCAAGTGAAGGGGAAAGGCATATGTAATCTTATTGTCACGATTCAATTTATGCGAAAGCCTCAAGACAGTAAGGTATATAAATCAGATGAATATGAAAAATTTATGGATAGATTAGCAATAGAGTCGCGTGGCATTGCTTTGAAAAAAATCCTTGAACGCAAAGAGCTTGCCGTTAGTGACTTAAATGAGCTCAGAAAAGTCATAGAAACAGAGATCGGAAATCATGCTACGCTATTAAAAAAGAATCTACTACCTAATCAGAACGTTGAAGTAGTTTTTTCTATATCAAACTTTTACTTGTTGGAGCCAAATATAAAATAAAAAGTATAACAAAATCAATACAGCCGATCGCTTACGCTCCGGCTGATTTTTTCGTTGGGCAACAAGGCGCACCTTTAATTTTCAAAATCGAAAGGAGATAAGATGCTGAAAGGATATACACTACCCCGCACTCCCCGTGGCACATCAAGTT
>JAGVGX010000264.1 GCA_020056865.1 Desulfobacterales bacterium | reverse complement strand
TGCTTGGCATAATTTCTCCGTGAAAATCATATATTTTTACAAGTTCGCTTTACGAGTGCAAGAATCAGCTCAAAAAGTGGTTTTTCGACAGTCTCGTTATACAATAAAGCAAAGGAGAGCATCATGTCAGATCCAAGAGCGTTTATAAGTTTTGATGTTGATCACAATTCGGATGAGAAAGTTCTTTTCGGAGGTCAAGCAAAAAACTCCAAAACCCCATTTTCCATTCAGGATTGGTCAGCAAAATCATCAATGCCACAGTCTCAATGGGAAGCCCTTGTTAAAGAAAAGATTAATAAATGCAATATGGTAATAGTGCTTGTTGGTAAATATATGGCAAGTGCTAACGGCGTTGTGAAAGAAATAAAGATGGCAAAAGACCAGAATGTTCCCGTATTTGGTGTTTACGTTGGTGGTGCGGACTCTACGAGCAACCTACCTGACGGACTAGAGAGAAACAGAACAATTAAATGGGACTGGGATGCTATTGCAGGAGCTGTCAAGCAAATGATGGGCGAAGGCAAGAATAAGTAGGAGGAGTTATGAAGAAGGCACTTATTGTCGGCATCAATGATTATCCATCGGCACCATTACATGGATGTGTGAATGATGCCAATGTTATTGGAACTATTCTTGAATCTCATGGCGATGGCTCTCCGAACTTTAGTCTAAAGATGATGATATCGCCTAGTTCAAACATCACCAGATCAGTCTTGCGGGAGGCGATAGAGCAGCTATTTGCTGGCGACCCCGATATGGCTTTGCTGTATTTTTCAGGGCATGGTTACATAAAAAGTACTGGTGGATATCTTGTAACTACGGACGCAAAAAAATACGACGAAGGCGTTTCAATGGACGACGTGCTTACCTTAGCAAATAAGTCCAAAGCAAAGAACAAGGTTATTATTCTTGACTGCTGCCATTCAGGCGCGCTTGGCTCGCCGAGCATTACGGGAAATAACATCGCACAGTTGTCAGAAGGCCTTTCAGTCTTAACCGCCAGCCGAGATTCTGAATATGCCATCGAGATTAATGGCTCGGGCGTGTTTACCTCGCTAGTCGTGGATGCCTTGAAAGGCGGTGCGGCCGATTTGCGAGGCAACATCACTCCGGGTTCTTTGTATGCCTATGTTGATGAAGCATTAGGTGCGTGGGATCAAAGACCAATATTCAAGACGAACGTCACAAGCTTTGCGCCCTTGAGAAAGATACCGCCCAAGGTCCCGTTCGAGATAATGCGGAAGATAACCAACTACTTCGCTACGCCAGACTCAGAGCACCCGTTAAATCCAACTTATGAAGACACTGACCCGAGCGCAATACCAGGCAATGTGTGTATATTTAAGGATTTACAGAAATTTCAAAGCGTTGGTCTAGTTGTTCCTGTTGATGCTGAATTCATGTATTTTGCCGCCATCAATTCAAAATCATGCAGACTCACTGCACTCGGCTATCAGTATTGGCGGTTGGTAAATGAAAAGAAACTGGCATAACCAGCCAATTCACCGAACGGCTTTCAGCCGCCGGTGATTCGCACGTTAGCATTGAATAATGGGGGGATACTATTGTTCAAAGACAAATACTTTGAAAAATATGAATTCCATGAGATTCCCATGGGGGATGATATCTTGATGATGGACGAAAAGTTCATTGATGAATTTGAAAAATCAATATTAGACCTATACAATGGGTGTGAGTATAAAAGCGTCGGATATATATCACATATTGCAGTCAGGTGCATCTGTGAAAATTCATTAGAGTTGTCATGGTATGCCAATACTACGACTCGATCCCATGAAATTTCTATATCTATACCTTTTGATCAGATCGTTATATGTGTCGGTTGCAGAAACTATGGCATAAGACCTCATATAATTGTTAGGAGTTCTTGGCTTGACAAACTTTTTGTTCGTTCATATTCAGTTTTTGCTCTCATAGACGCAATCGGGGTAAAGGAATCGTTAGAAAAGGGTAATATATGTCGCTCTAATTTGTTGGAATTGAGAAACGAAATTGATTCACTTGCTATTAAGTACCAAGACATTTCATTTATTTCATTTGCTGACAGCCTCCTTCTTAAAAGCAATTGGCAAATTAGCTATTCCACAGACAATCATCCAAATACTTACAGACCTGAATTGTTTATAAGTATCATAAATGAAATACAGTCTATCTACACAAGAATATTAGGGTTAGAAGTATATGCTGTTTTGACTCAGGGATGCAATGAATACTATGATGATTCCTTACTTCACATATCAAGCTCAAAAAATCATATCTCACTGAATAGCATTGGAATTTCATTTGCCCAGCTTATGGATATTGAGAATACTGTGCGAAAAGCAATTAAAGAACAAATACATGCTCCAGCTGAGTTATATATGGATGATAGTTACTTCTATTCTCTTCTTTTTGATTATTCATTCTCAAAACACTTAAATCCTTCTAACCAATATAGATCAAAGTCTATGGGCTATTGCAGCAAGTATTACTATTCTTCACGGAAGGATATACTTGACAATTTAAAGGTTGCTAAACAATAAATGCTAACCTTGGGGTCAACAGGACTTGTTGTTGGTCTTTCCCCCGAACAATACCGGATAGCCGATCCGAGATTGAATAAACCTGTTTGCCATCAACAAATAAAAGATAGTATTAGGGATGTCCATAAATACATAAATAACTGTCGGTTTGCATGACTTTTCCTTGCAGACACCCTTTATATTCGCCCATGAAATTATGCGTTTACTATCATTTTAATAATACCATGATAAAGTAAAGGATAGTTAAGAGGATTATAAGAAATCGCCGAGTTGCGTTTATTTTAACCAAACAGATTCCGGTTTGACAATTGCTTCCACCCTATAACTCTTATTCCTTTATGCCTGAAATTATCTTTCCCGCCGTAGATAATTACCGGATCATTAGTTATATTCCCTGCCAGGGCAGTCCATTTTTCAATCCCGGAGAGAAACTCCTGTACATAGGTTTTACCGCTTTTGATCTCAATCGGTATAATTCTTTCGCCCTGCTCTATGAGGATATCAACTTCAACTCCGTTACTGTCGCGCCAGAAATAAAAAGTGGGCCGTTCTCCTCGATTTAGATATGATTTCATCAACTCAGCAACGACAAAAGTTTCAAAAAGGTTTCCCCGAAGCGGATGTGTTTCTATCTGTTCCGGTGTCTGGATACCCAGCAGCCAGGAGACTAGTCCTGGGGGGGTATATAGGGGACGTATTAATCATTTAAACTTGTAAACCTGATTAAAATCTGTCGATCTACGCTTATTCGCTATTTGATAAATAAGTTTATAAGATTAATATGTTGCATATTAAAAGAATAGAAGTAAATACTTACCCAAACGCTACAAACAGAACAATATTGTCCCCTATTTATACCCCGCGGCTGATTTAGTCGTTCCAATCTGACATCATGCATTATATTTGCCAAGCCAACCCCATATTGACAAAAGGCAGACATCAGCCTATATTAATGACATGAAATACTTAAACTGGAGTTTAGAGAAAAACGAAATATTGAAGGCCAAGCGCGGTATTTCATTTGAGCAAATTGCTTTTTTAATCGAGTCAGGCCATATACTCGGGATTGAAGAAAACCCAAGACGGCCTAATCAAAAAATCTATATTCTGGAAATCGAGGGTTATGCCGTTATTGTACCTTATGTGGAAGAAGGTAATGAGATCTTTCTTAAAACGGCTTTCCCCAGTCGGAAATATTCAGAGCGCTACGGCCTGAAGGGAAAATTATGAAAACGAAATCATTTGATCCGATTGATAAAGAAGAAAAAGAGTTGATGGAATCAATCGCAAAGGACGAGTGGAAGTCTGTTAAAAATATTAAACAGGAAAAAGAGAAGGCAATAGTCGCGGCTCGAAATACTCTTAAAAAAGATAAACGAATCAATCTCCGTCTAAGCCAAAAGGACTATCATCAAATCCAGATAAAAGCTATTGAAGAGGGTATTCCTTATCAAACCTTTATCTCAAGTATTATTCATAAATATTTGAACGGTTCCCTGAGTCCGAAAGCATAATGGGAACGGGCATTAAATTATGCGTTTCTGTTGAATAATCGTTATTTTTTATCGATATTCCCCAGAATTTCCTTGACGATATTCCCGTCGGCCAGTTTTCCGAAATGTTTCATTACGGTTCCCATGGCCTGCATCGAATTTTTATACTGTGAAAAATCTATGTTCTCTTTTATCCACGCTTCAATCTCTTCCCTGCCCGCCATCTGAGGAAGATATGTCGACAGTATTTCAAGATATCCTGAAGTCTCTTTTTTGGTAAGCTCAAGAACGGTTTTTTCAGATTTTACAAGTCCCCTTATAATTCCGAGGATATCATCATCCGTAATTTCTTCGCCCTTTTTCAGCCTGAACGATTTCTTCCCGCTCTCGAGTGTCAGTGGAACCGTCAGCTTCGGATATTCCGACATGATCTGCCGGACCGTATTTCTGACAGTGTCATCTTTTTTCAGCATAGATGATTTCAAATCTGCTTTAAGCTTATCCAGCAAAGAAATTCCAAGTTCCTTGCTCCAGCCGTAGTATTTTTCATCCATAATCTTCACCTTTTCTCAATAAAATCTATCATGGTTCTAGCCGTCGCTTCGGGTTTTTCTTCCTGGGGAATATGCCCGCATTCCGGCAAGATTACAAGCTTTGAGTTTAAAAGGTCTCTTTTAAAAGTATGTCCCGATTCGAGCGGAATCCATTCGTCATTTTCTCCCCATATGATAAGGGTGCGATTTTTAATCTCTGGAATTCTTTTTGTATGGATGCTCATAGCCTCAAAATCAATCGATCTGGCAAGCACGACCTGAGCATCCAGTGCGTTTTCGGTGGACATTCTTTTAAAATACGCATCTATCTGTTCTTCGGTGACCTTATCGTCATTGAACATAACCTCTTTCAGGGTTCTTTCGACAACC
>JAGVGX010000302.1 GCA_020056865.1 Desulfobacterales bacterium | reverse complement strand
GTTCTGAGTCAAATAGAAAAGATAATTACGGCATAAATCAACGGCAATAACAGCCAAGGCAATAAGGACAATAAAGACCAAGGCGATAACAGCAAGCCAATAAAGGCAACAGAGAATAACGGCAAATTAAAGATCTACAACGGAAACGGAGAATTGAAGATATGAAAAGTAAAAGACCTCAGAACCAAGTCATCCAGCCAACCGGGAAGAGCCGCTGGTGACACCATGTTCATAGCCAAAACTTTTGCTCTCTTTTTTGTTACAGCGCTTGCCGAAATCATCGGTTGCTACTTGCCATATCTCTGGCTAAGGCAGGGTAGCTCAGCTTGGCTGCTCGTCCCCGCCGCAGTGTCGTTGGCTCTGTTCGCATGGCTACTTACCTTGCACCCATCGGCCGCTGGTCGCGTCTACGCCGCTTATGGCGGGGTTTATGTCACAGTGGCTCTCTGTTGGCTCTGGGCCGTCGATGGTGTCCGCCCTTCATTTTGGGATGTCGTTGGTGTTGTCGTTACGTTGTTCGGCATGGGCATCATCATGTTTGCCCCACGCCATGCCTAACCCTGAGCTCATGAGGGACGGCGCAAAAGAGCGCCGCATGGACTCTCCTAACAGCCTATAAAAAACAGAAATAACGGCAAATAAAAGACAGATAAAGTCAACAGCGAATTGAAAACATGGAAAGTAAAAGACCTCAGAACAAAGTCATCCAGCCGACCCGGAATAACCGCTTTTTGTTTTCAGTCTGGCGTCGGTGGCCGGGTCGGCTGATGACCGGCGTTATGCGTCTTAAAGAAACACGATGTCGAGAAAGCAACTAGAAGAAAATCAGATCTGGGTATACGCCGTAGCCTTGGGCTTGGGGGCGGGGCTTGGGTTGTGGCGCCCCACCTTTGGCGCGAGCCTGGAATTTTTGATCTCTCCAGTGATTGCGATTTTGCTTTACGGAATGTTTACCCAGATTCCTTTTCTTCAGTTGCGCGAGGCGTTCGCGAACAGGCGATTTACCGCCGCGCTACTCACGGTTAATTTTGTTGTTGTGCCCGTTTTGGTTTGGTTGTTGTCGCGTTTTCTGCCCGATCACCCGCCGCTGCTACTCGGGGTATATCTCGTTCTCCTCACCCCTTGCATTGACTACGTCATCGTCTTTACTCACCTCGGCCGTGGAAATGCACGTCTCATTCTTGCCTCCACACCTTTGCTGCTTTTTGCTCAGATGCTTCTTCTGCCCGTTTATCTGTGGCTTTTCATGGGCAAGCAGGCCGCACAGGTAATGAGTGCCGGGCCGTTTCTGGAGGCTTTTCTTGTGCTCATTGTTTTGCCTCTAGGGTTTGCCTTGGTGACCGAGTTTTGGGCGAAGCGCCGCCGCAGCGGCGCAATCTTGCTTGAAGCAACCGCGTGGCTTCCGGTGCCATTCATGGCGGCTATCCTGCTTCTCGTTGTTGCATCCCAAATCGGCAGAATCGAAGAACACCTCCCGCTGGTGGGCCAAGCCGTGCCGGTCTATGTTGCCTTCATGGCTATCATGCCGTTTCTCGCCCGCCTGACGGCGTGTGCGTTTCGCTTGGACACGCAGGTAGGAAGGGCGCTGATTTTCAGTGCGGGAACACGCAATTCGTTGGTAGTGCTTCCGCTTGCGCTTGCCTTGCCGGACACTTGGATTTTGGCATCTGCCGTAATTGTGACCCAAACGCTGGTGGAACTGGTCGGCGAGTTGATTTACATACGCTTGGTGCCTTCGGTCATTTTCCGGGAGACAAGGCATTGTGGCAGCGCTTTGGCGGATCGCTGAGCAACGCATAACAAATCGCTCAACACGGACGTACAAAAGCGCCGCTTCGCTCTGCTTTTGCACGCCGGTTAGCTCAAACGTTAGACCAGAAAGGATAAATAACTACAAACCATGAATGTACTATTAATACAGCCTGCAAAAGCTAAAAAAACAATTGGTGGAGAAGACTTTTTTATTAATGAGCCTCTGGCTCTTGAATATTTAGCATCCGGTATTAAAGACAATCATAACGTGAAAATACTGGACATGCGGTTTGAAAAAAATCTTGAGGAGGTTTTAGAAGATTTCAAACCAAATGTCGTTGGAATTACTTCGTATACGGTCAATGTAAATACGGTTAAAGACCTTTTTGAAAAAATTAAACAAATTAATCCAAATATCTTTACAGTTGTCGGTGGACATCATGCTACTGTTGCTGCAGAGGATTTTATTACTCCTTTTATTGATCTTATAGTAATAGGTGAAGGAGTTTTTGTTTTTAAAGAAATTGTTTTCCGGCTTGAAAATAAAAAGGGATTTGATGGGATACAGGGAATAGCTTATATGAAAGATTCCAAGCTGATTAAAATTCCATCGGAACCTATAACTGATCTTGATATTTACCCTCACCCTGCAAGAGAACTTACGCAAAAATATAGAAAACACTATTTTACTGACTGGATGAAACCACTTGCATCAATACGTACTTCAAAAGGGTGTCCATTCAGATGTAACTTCTGTGCTTTATGGAAACTTACCAACGGTAAATATATACGGAGGAAACCAGAAAATATTGTCAAAGAACTTTCCGAAATAAAAGAAGATTTTGTCTTTTTTGCTGATGATGAATCATTGGTTGACGCTGAAAGAATGAAAACACTTGCTAAACTCATTAAAGCAGCAGGAATTAAGAAACGATATTTCTTATACGGAAGAAGTGATACCATTGTAAAGCATCCGGAGCTTATCACAATATGGAAGGAAATCGGTCTTGAAAGAGTTTTTGTTGGGCTGGAATTTTTTAAAGACGAAGACCTTAAATATATAAACAAAGGTTCGACTGTTGAGGATAATAAGGAAGCTATAAAAATATTACAATCAAATGATATAGAAATTTATGCTTCTTTTATGATAAGACCCGATTTCACAAAAGAAGACTTCAAAGAGTTTAAGAAATATTGTAGAAACCTGAATCTCAGTTTTCCAACTTTCTCAGTTCTCACGCCTTTACCCGGAACGGATTTCTATGAAGAGGTCAAGGGAAAACTTATTACAAGAAATTATGATCTGTTTGATTTTATACATACACTGCTCCCAACAAAACTTCCGTTAGATGAATTTTTTGATAATCTCAATTTCTTATATATGAATGCAAAATCTCCGATAAAGGCACTTTCTTTCATGATGAAATATCCTTTAAAAGAAATCCCTAATTTAATTGCTCTTTTTATGAGATTTTCCAGACAAGTAAAAAATGCATATAAAGATTATTAAAATTCACAAGGAAAAAAAATAACGGCACGAGAAGACAGTTGAAAGGAAATATAGGGCTAGGTTATTGACATTCTGTGAATAGAAAAATATGTCTAACAACACGCTGCACATGAACGAGTGCCACGGGACACTTTTTTAGGTAGCATTGTTTTGAGACATGCAAATCGGTTTCATGCTTTTTAACGTCATACAGTGACACTCGTCACTCAATTCTGAGTTATAAAAATTAATTGACAAAAACCGCAGTATATGTACAATATTATGTACATGTACACAAATATGATGGAGGTTTAAAAAAATGAGAGCGATTACATATACGTCTGCTCGCGGCGATTTAGCTAAGACTATGAAAAAGGTATGTGACGATCATAATCCTATTGTCATAACTCGCAAAAATACTGAAGCTGTCGTCATGATT
>JAGVGX010000296.1 GCA_020056865.1 Desulfobacterales bacterium | reverse complement strand
TTTTGTGAATGAACCCGCTTTTTAGCGGTAAAGTTTCGATTCTTATTTTGCCTGAATCCAACAGATCGCTCATTTCATCATGGAGCTCAATCAGCAAATCCTTAAAACGATTTGATTGAATTTCATTCTCTGAGGTAAGAATAATTTTAAAATTTGAAGAAGCGAATCCCCCTAAGGTCTGAAAAAGTATCTCGTAATTTGAGGCGATAGTTGGAGCTTCTGAAAAACCCAAATCAATTTTGTTTTCTGATGACCCCACCTCTTCCTCAATTATCCAGCGAGCGTTACTTTTGGCAATCAGTTCGAGTACATCAACCGGATTGGGCGAGATATTGTTTTCGTAATCCGAAACAGCGACATCTGGAAAATCCATATCGTCCTTTTCACTCGGAGTGTCTGTGGCTAAAGGAAAAATGGAACTCTTGTTTATTTTGTTTGTATTGGTTGTGGAAAGAACATCTAGGGCATATTTGCTGGCAATCACCAAGGGTGTTTTCAAATAATCGAAAATGCTTGACGTACCTTCCATCGCGGAGTTTTTAAGTTCACCAGCAAGCGTAGTGTTTTGGATTGGCTCAATTGACCTCTGACTTTCTGGATCAAAAATTCGAATAGATTCAATGAAATCGCCATCAAACTCCAGCCGAACGGGATTTTTTTCACTGTATGACCAAAAATCTATTATTGCTCCTCGTTGTGAAAAATCTCCGGGTGCTTCAACAAAATTTTCTTTTTGATAATTCAGCAGATTTAAATACTCTACAAGGCTTGCATATGCGATCTCTCCGCCCAAACCAATTTGAGTGGTGCTCTTCTTTAGTTGTTCTTTGTTCGGAAGCTGGCAGGCTAACAAGTCATATGAGGACAACAGAATTAATTTATTGCGATTAGTAATTTCGGTAAGCTTCTCTTGGAGTGCTTCTGGCTTGAGGTCGTTGATTATTAAGAGAGCATCTGTTAACCCCATTAGACCAAGCTCAACGCTGTTTTGGTCTAACAACTTATTGTCTTCACAAAGTAATAATATGTGATTCTCTTTTTCAGCGACCAATTTTACAAAAAGATTTTTTGATGAGCCGAATAAGCTTGAAATAAAAAGTGGGGTGTTGTTTGAAGCAGACTCTGCAGTTAGCTGTGCAAGATTTACCAGCGGGAATATTTGCTTAAGTTCATCTAAAATATTTTTCATAACCCTTCAAAAAGCAAATCCAAAACTAACTGAAAAATCTGGAGACGGATTAGTTGGAATACTGCTATTAGTTTTGTTTTGATTTATATGGTGTTTGTTCACAAAATCTCCAACGAAGTAACCAATAGCTCCACCGAGAAGCACATCTGAAAGCCAATGTGCATTATTATAAATTCTGGCGGCTCCCACAAGAGCAGCCAGAGAATACCACCCAAACTTCCAAAAAAAATTATTGTAAACAGAAGCCATTACTGTTGAATACGCAAAAGCCAGAGTAGCGTGTCCAGAGGGTAGTGAAGTAAATTCCCACGCAGTATTAAGCGGCTGGAAGCTCACAGCATCGTCCGATTTAGCAGGTCGTTCTCTGCCAAGCAAAAATTTTCCCAACAGCGTAATAGTGCCAGAGCAAACAGTTGCTTCAGTCAATCTTAATCCAAGGTTGCGTACATCGGGAGCCCTTGAAGCGGCTCCATAAATGTAGATAAGCGCGATGCTCGCAGACATAAATTCAATATGATAAAGATCGTCGACTTTAAAAATAACATCTCCCACAGATCCCTTGTTTTTCAATGCGAAAGACTTTACTCCTTCATCAATCAATGTTGATGCCGCAGTAACGCCCACCACAGAAGAAAATATTAGCCAATCTTTTGAATCGAAGCGAGTTGGTTCAGAAAGGAGATCACCGCCGCATCGAAAAAAGTTTTTTAAGTCATTCTTAGGAGTGTCGGCTATTTGTGCATTAGCGCCCGGAAAAATGAGAAAGGAAAAAACAAGCAGAAGTTTTTTGTTAATCAATTAAAAGCAGAGGAATAATGTTGGTTTAATAATTGGGAAGCCTTAGGATTAAGCAAATGCTGTTATAGTTCAATTGCTTTTCTAACAAATCCGTCGGCTTTTAATAATCTTTGGTGCGCTTCTTCAGCATTTACCCGGGCTTTTACCATAACTAATGCAGTTTTTACATGACCATCTGCTTGTTGCAAGTATTTTGCCGCCTCCTCGTAACTCACGCCAGTTATTGTCATAACAATTCCTTTAGATCTTTCTACTAATTTTTTATTAGTCATTTGCAAATCGATCATCATATTCTCATAAACCTTACCCATTCTTATCATCGCAGTTGTTGTCAGCATGTTCAGCACAAGCTTCTGAGCGGTTCCGCTTTTCATTCTGGTTGACCCCATAATTACTTCTGGGCCAACATGCGGGCAAATAGCGACATCTACTTCCTTAATATTAAAATTCTCTCGGGGGTTACATGTAATGTATAATGTTGTTGCGCCAAGTTCCTTTGCTTTTTTTACAGCGCCAATTACATATGGCGTTCTTCTACTTGCAGCGATCCCGCAAATAACATCTTTGCTTGTCACATTAGTACCCAGAACCTCCTTCGCTCCATTCTCCTCATAATCTTCAGCGCCTTCCTGTGCACGAAACATTGCCTCTTTTCCACCCGCGATGAATCCATCTATCATACCATAAGGCGTGCCGAATGTTGGTGGGCATTCTGATGCATCAACAACACCAAGCCTACCGCTTGTGCCGGCACCAAAATAAAGAAGCCTTCCCCCCGATTTTAAGGCTTTAACAACTAGCTCAACAGCCTGCGCAATGTATGGCAGCTCCTTTTCAACAGCGTAAGGGACCGTCTTATCTTCGTCATTAATAATTTTAAGAATTTCTTCTGTAGAACGCGCATCAACATCCATTGAACGTGGATTGCGTTGTTCGGTTGTAAGTTTGCTCAGTTCAGCGAATAAAATTTTTGTATCGGGAAAAGGACTCACTTATTAATCTCCAGCAGCATCAGCTTTTTACCTTTCCGGTTTCGAATGTTGGATGGTTTATATGCAAGTTCAAATGTGGTCGATTTTTTTATACAGGACTTGTATTTCAGCTCTGTCTTCTGATACTCCTCGTCTAAATCACCGCCCTTCATTGCAGCGATGAAGGCCTTCTCTTTAATTAAAGGAAGAGAATATCTAAGTAAAATAATTAGTGGAACCGTTGCTCTGCTAATAACCAGATCGAAGCTTTGAGAATGCCTCTCAATAAACTCAGGGCTTTCCACCCGATCGTTCTCAACTTTAACGTTGCCAAGTCTCAGCTTGCTTACAAAATCCCTAACGGCATCTGTCTTTTTAATAGTTGAATCAACCAAAACTCCCCTCATTTCCGGGCGCATGATTGCTAGTGGTATTCCCGGAAATCCTCCACCGGTTCCGATATCAAGAAAGTTACAGCACTTTTCGGGTATATATTTTGTGATAAACGAAGAAATGAAAATATGATTTTCGATGATGGAATCAATATCTCGTCGGGAGATAAGATTCACAGATTCATTTTTTTCAGCCACCAATTCGGCAAAGAACGCTAAGCGCTCAACCTTTGTTACCTCGGGATTAAAGCCATTTTCCCAGTTGAGAGCAGTAAGCTGCTTGATGAAGTTTTCCTGCAAGGCAATCATAAAAATGTAAATTAGTTTTTTAAATATATCAATAATACCGCAATATCTGAATGGGTTACGCCTGAGACACGCAGTGCTTGCCCAATAGATCTCGGCTTAATTTTATTTAATTTTTCTCTTCCCTCAGTAGAAAGAGCCTTAATATTTTTATAGTTTAATGTTAAAGGAATTCTAGCGGACTCGTACCGTTCAAGTTTTCTAATCATATCCTC
>JAGVGX010000247.1 GCA_020056865.1 Desulfobacterales bacterium | reverse complement strand
GCTGGAACCCACGACTATTCCCAATCTTATCCGACATTATCGGGATGAAAAAGTGGGTCTTGTGGATACAAACATGGTTAATTTCGGCGTCAAGAAAGATGGTATTTCCGTTCAGGAGAAAGCATATCTCTCGCGTGAAGTGATGATCAAGCACCGCGAAAGCGTGCTATGGGGCGCTATGATCGGTCCTTTTGGCGGTTGCTATTCGATTCGGAAATCGCTCTATACACCCGTGCCTTCCAATTTTCTTGTAGATGATTTTTATATCAATATGCAGGTGCTTCGAAAGGGTTATCGCGCGATCAACGATGTGGAAGCCATGGTACACGAAGATGTATCCAACAACCTGAATGTTGAATTTCGTCGTAAAGTGAGAATTGCAACCGGTAATTTTCAAAACCTAATGACTTTTGCCGGCATGCTGTGGCCACCTTTTACGGGAAAAGCATTTAGCTTTTTCTCGCATAAAGTATTGCGATGGAAAGGACCCTTTTTCATTTTAATGGCAATCATTTCATCCGCTTTTTTAGCAATGGAAGAAAACTGTTTTTATATCATTTCTTTAGCCGGAATTGTTTTTTTGCTTCTGCTTCCCTTGTTGGATGCAATGTTGAAGAAATTCGGAATACATATCATACTTTTGCGTTTCATAACCCATTTCGTGAGCATGAATATTGCGCTGTTGTTTGGGTTTTTTAAATTTTTGAAAGGAGTTCGAACGAATGTCTGGAAACCGACAAAAAGAAATCAGTAGGAAACTCGATACGATTGAATCGGCGATTGCTGAACTGAAAAATGGAAAAATCATCATTGTAGTAGATGATGAAAACCGCGAGAATGAAGGCGATTTTGTTGCCTTAGCGGAAACCATAACACCCGATATTGTCAACTTCATGGCCACGCATGGAAGAGGCCTCATCTGCACGCCTCTTACTCCAAAGCGCTGCGATGAACTGGATATACAACCCATGGTGAACCGCAATACTTCTTCGCACGAAACTGCCTTTACGGTTTCTGTGGATCTGCTTGGACAAGGTTGTACCACGGGTATCTCGGCCTCCGATCGTTCAAAAACAATCAAAGCCCTGGCCAATCCAAAAACAAAGCCTGTTGAGCTCGGCCGCCCCGGACATATCTTTCCGCTGATCGCACGCGAAGGCGGTGTATTGAGAAGAGCCGGACATACTGAAGCTGTTACAGATTTGGCAAGGCTTGCAGGCTTCAGTCCTGTAGGCGCTCTGGTGGAAATTATGAACGATGACGGCACTATGGCACGCCTGCCACAGCTTTTCAAGATTGCCGACAAGTTTAAAATGAAAATTATTTCCATCGTGGATCTGATTGCATACCGTGTTAAAAACGAAAGCCTGATTAAACGGGAAGTAATGGTAGATCTTCCTACTGCATACGGCAACTTTAAAATGATTGCCTATGTGGATCAGACCAACGGAATCGAGCATCTGGCACTGGTGAAAGGAACCTGGAAAAAGAACGAATCCATTCTGGTTCGTGTACACTCTTCCTGCGTTACCGGCGACATCTTCGGTTCATCCAAATGCGACTGCGGACCTCAGCTTCATCAGGCAATGCAGATGATTGAGAAAGAAGGAAAAGGATTAGTCCTTTATATGAATCAGGAAGGACGCGGAATCGGACTGCTCAACAAACTAAAAGCATACCACCTGCAGGAACAGGGGCTCGATACAGTGGAAGCCAATCTGAAACTTGGTTTTCATGCTGACGAACGCGACTACGGAATCGGTGCGCAGATACTGCGCGATCTAGGAGCCATACACATACGCCTGATGACAAACAACCCGACCAAGCGTGCCGGAATTGCCGGGTACGGAATAACAATTACCGAAAATGTAGCCCTTCAGATTGAGCCCAACACACATAACAAAAAATATCTTCAGACTAAAAAGAAGAAGATGGGCCATCAACTGGATATTTAGCCAGAAGCATTTCTCTTCTGCCTTTGCATGCTTAAAATATTTCATTTTTTTCATTGCAGATTGGTTTAAAAAAATACCTTTGTCGGCTTTTTGTTTTTTTTATGAAAACCGATAACAGAAATTCTTCTTTAAACCGCGTCAGTGCTGCGGGATTGCTAATCACCTTAGGAATTGTTTATGGTGATATTGGCACTTCACCTCTTTACACTTTTAATGCAATTCTTTCCGGAACAAAAGAACTTACAGAACTATTTGTTCTCGGTGGAATTTCATGCATTATCTGGACACTGACTTTACAAACGACTGTAAAATATATTTTAATCACGCTGAGAGCTGATAACAAAGGGGAAGGTGGAATCTTCTCTCTCTTTGCTTTGATACGCAGAAAAGCGAAATGGGCATTCATCTTTGCATTGATTGGTGGCTGCGCACTTCTCGCTGATGGCGTTATTACACCCGCTATCACCATTGTTACTTCTATCGAAGGTCTTCGCATGGTGAATCCGGATATTCCCGTTATTCCTATTGTTCTCTGTATCCTGGCCGGATTGTTTTTTGTGCAGAGATTCGGAACCAAGTTTCTTGGAACTTCCTTTGGCCCTATTATGCTGGTCTGGTTTCTGATGCTCGGTGTTCTCGGACTTTCTCAGATAGTTATTCATCCTTTTATTCTCAAAGCTTTCAATCCTGTATATGCAGTTCGTTTTCTGACTGAATTTCCAAACGGTTTTATTTTGCTGGGTGCCGTATTCCTTTGCACAACGGGAGCTGAAGCCTTATACAGTGATCTGGGACATTGCGGATATAAAAACATCCGGGTTTCGTGGATCTTTGTTAAAACCACACTAATCCTAAATTACCTCGGGCAGGGTGCTTGGATATTGTCCAATCCTGTTCAGTTTACCGCTCACACCAATCCTTTTTTTGGAGTAATGCCGCACTGGTTTCTTCTTTTCGGAATTATCATGGCAACGGCGGCTGCTATTATTGCCAGTCAGGCTCTGATCAGCGGATCGTATACAATAATATCGGAAGCTATTCAGTTAGGGTTTTCT
>JAGVGX010000085.1 GCA_020056865.1 Desulfobacterales bacterium | reverse complement strand
TATATGATTGGGAATCCGATTGTTTTCAGAAGACGAACATGCAATCATTGCCACGTCTTCTGTGTCATGGGAAAGGCAAAGCACCTGCCCGGGAGATAATAAACAACTGCGATGTGTATTTGATATATGTATTGCTATATGTTTTTCTGTTATCAGATCCACATATCTGTGAGCGTCTGTTGTTGTGGTATTTTCTTTTTTATCATCGACATCCCAGGATGCCATGGTTTCATTTTTATCATCAAGGTTGACGACAATCAGAAGTTTTTTGTTTGTGGGCAGATGGCGGCGTTGCAGAACAATGAAGTTGCCATCATTTTTATGAATCATTTTAATTTCGGTTCGGTTAAAAAAAGCAGGATGGTTTTTTAAGATGGATGTCAGACGATGTATAAGGCCAATTTGATTTGGTTCGGCGCCCCAGTTCAGGGAATTTGACTCGTGAACATCGATTTTATCTGTTGCAAACCATTCAACGCCATTTGCAAAACCAAAAGCGCCATGAGATGACAAAAGAGCACACAGTGCTGTACGCATTTGTGAATAAACGTGAGAATGTGAGGCCAGACGATTATTGTCATGGGTTTCAGCAAAGTGCACCATAGTGCCTTCTTTTTCAGAGATATCCATGGCTTCTGGAAGATAGGTTTCGATCTGTTTTCTGCTGTAGTTTTGAAACAGTTCAGAATATGCCCAGTTAAAGTTTGCATGATTTAATATATCTCTTGTTACTGAAATTTTTCCACCAAGCCCTTCAAGAAAAAAAAGTGTGTCCGGGTACTGATCCCGGACCTTTGCAACTATGTATTTCCACGCAGGAATCGGAATCATATATCCTGCATCGCATCGAAATCCGTCCACACCTCTGTGACACCAGATTAAAAAACGCTTTGCCATATGAATCCAAAGCCCTTTTTTTGAGTAGTCAAGGCTGGTGAGATCTTCCCAGTTTACTCCCCATGCCCCTGGAACTTTAATTCGTCCATCATGGCTCCGCAACAGCCATTCGGGGTGGGTTTCGTGGAGTCTTGCTCCCCATCCGGTATGATTAACGGCAATGTCTAAAATAATTTTTGCGCCTTGCTTATGAACTTCATCTGCTAACTCTATAAACTGTTCCAAAGGAGTTGCCAGCGGATCAAATTCAGCCAGGGCCGCATCAACAGATGTGAAGCTAAGTGCTGCAAAAGGGCTCCCGAATCTTCCCATCCTTGCATAAATTGTGGGAGTTAAATGGATAGGCAGAAGCTGGATTATTCTGCATCCAAGCTCTCCAATAATAAAATCAAGTTTTTTTTTTAGATCACGAAACGTACCTGATGGAGGAATAACAGCAAACCCTTTTTCATCTAATTTTTTAATGGAAGGGTCTTTTAACAAATCTGTCAATGCACCGCTTATATTAGGGCCAAACTGCCTGACAAATGCATTGTAAATAATATTAGCACAACACGTTTCAGCCGGCTCAACATTGATGGTAATATTTGGACCTTCCGGCCATATGGGAACATCATGTCCTTTTTTTAAAAAAAAACATTTTGCTTCAAAACGTCCAACCTCGCAAAGTGGGAGCTGAATTTGAAAGTTCAGATCATCTATCTGTTTCATCGGAATATCAAACCAGTCTTTGGCCAGTCCAGGTTTATTACGGATGATTTGCCTTATGATTTCGAAACGAATATGTTTTGCCCGGCCTATGTTGGTTCGAATCCACGCGCTTCCTTTTTCTGTTTTGGAAATGGTCAGTGTAAAAGTTTCCGTATCTCCCCGAAACCTTAATATGTGAAATCCGGGCGATGGTTTTTGTAAAACGGAAAAGTAATGATTTGTAACATGCTGCATATTTAGTATCTGTTGCCGGTGTAATTTATATAAAAAACATCTATGTGAATGTATGTGTGCCGTGTCGTGTTGAAAAAAAGAAGAATGGAATTTATTAGATATTGTTAATCAAGGCTTTTGCATAAATATAATACTCATAGTCTGCTTATGGTACTGTACTTATGCAAAAGCACATAGCAACAAAGCCTACTGTGACTTAATCAGCAATCACACATGGCTTTTAATGGGATGGTCAACACAGGAATTTTAGAGTGATGAAACAACTGACTTGCTGTTGATCCCACAAGGACATTTGCAAGATTGGATCGACCTTTCGTTCCCATAACAATAAGATCAATATTTTCTTCTTCCGCTACTTTAAGCAGTTCCTGAAAAGGAACACCGTGTCGTATGATTATTTTGACATATTTTCTGAAATCTTTATTAGATATTGAGGAATTAACCATTTGATCAATTTGTTCATACCGGCTCTTTTTCTGATCTTCTAAATACTGATCGATGGACATGGAATCCGATCCCTTTGATATTTTTTGCAATGCCCTTATTTCTATCTGATTGATTACATTTGCCATGACGAGTTTGGTTTTTAGTTTTTCAGCAAGCTCTGCTGCAAATTGTCTTGCAGGAATGCAGCTTTCTGAAAGGTCAACAGCGATCATTATTTTTTTAATTTTTTCCATGTTCTTTCTCCTTTACAACGTTAATTTAATTGCAGTGTATGAACATTGATTGCTACAAATTAAGATGATTGTAACTGGTTTGCCATTATGTATTGTTTGTCTGATATTATATTATTAAAGATAGACCGATTTCAATATATTAATATTATTTTATTCTTTTGTTGTTTCATCTGGAAAAGATCTGACGAGCAAAACAGGATGGCTTGCTCCGCTCAATACTTTTCCGGCTGTGCTGCCATAAAACCATCGCTGTAATCCCGTACGCCCATGGGTTGCCATTACAATTAAGTCAACGGAATTGTTTTTTGCATACTCTATGATGATTTCTGCAGCCAGGCCTGTTTCCACAACAATATGGGCAGGTATTGATTTTGCCATATCTTTAACAGATTCTAAATACTTTGTGGCCCGAATAGTTTTGTATTCAATCTGTTCGTCTACATAAATTGCGTTATGCTCGTCGATTTTAATAATATCATCTACAGGTCTTAACACTCTAAGAAAAGTTAATGTGGCGCCGCTGAGTTTTGCCAGCGTAAATGCAGTTTCCAATCCTTTTTCAGATAGTTCGGATCCGTCTAGAGGCACAAGTATATGATTTAATTTTTTCATTTCAGCGCTCCTTTTCTATAGATAATCCATATTATTGAAAAATATTCATATTATTTGATAAAAATGATTTACTGGACCGTGTCCTTTTCCGATTGGAAGTGAATGTTTAATTGCCTTTGTAATATAGGTTTTTGCATCGGTAACAGCATCAGCAAGTTTTTTGCCGGTGGCCATGTTAGCAGTAATTGCAGATGAAAATGTGCATCCTGTACCGTGGGTATGTATTGTGTCTATCCATTGGCTTTGCAATATTGTAAAGTTGATCCCATCATAGAAAACATCGGTACCAAGGTTACTTTTCAGATGACCACCTTTTATGACAACATTATTTGCTCCCATGTTCATGACATCATAAGCAGCTTCTTTCATGTCGTCAATACTATTAATCTTTTTTTTTACAAGAATTTCAGCTTCATTAATATTTGGAGTCACAACATCAGCGATTGGGAACAGATGCCTAACGAGCGTATCAACGGCGCTGTTTTTTAAAAGCGGATGCCCGCTTTTTGAAATCATTACCGGATCGAGAATAACAGGTGGGAGTTTATTAGCGTGGCTTAGTGCCTTTTCGATGGCTTTAATTTGTTTTACATCATAAACCATCCCTATTTTTATTCCGTGAATTTCAGTGTCTTCAAAAAGACAAATAATTTGGTTGAAAACAATATCTGCGTTTATTGGGTGAACGGAATAAACCTTTTGGGTATTTTGCACAGTTATTGCTGTAATTGCGCTCATGCCAAAAATGCCGTGCGCATGGAAGGTTTTAATATCAGCCTGAATGCCTGCTCCGCCGGAAGGGTCGGATCCGGCTATAGATAACGCTGTACGCATACATATCCCTGTTTGTC
Organism: Desulfobacterales bacterium; assembly: GCA_020056865.1. The sequence continues at coordinate 3,569 of JAGVGX010000085.1, read as the reverse complement.
TATAATAATATAATAAAAAGATGTTGTTTATAGGTTAACGTCGAATATATTTCCATGCTGGTATGACTGAATGGCTGATGGAACACCTGTGATGTGTTTGCCGCTGAATTTCATGCAGTTTCCAACGCTGAATGCTTCTGGGAGTTTTTTCTTTATTTGGTTAAACGTATCAACAGGACAGGCAAACAAAAGTTCATAATCCTCTCCGCCGGAAAATATTATTTCATCCGGTGACAGGTTATATTTTCTACAAAATTTGGTAAAATTATTATCATAAGAATATTTTGATAAGTCAAGATCAATTGTAACATTTGAAGCTTCGGCGATATGTGTTGCGTCTCCTGCAAGTCCGTCGCTGATATCGATAACACACTGAACATTATTTTCAGCAAGGATACGCGCGGCATCGAATCTTGCTGCTGGAGATTTGAATTTATCAATAAGCGTTGTAAAGCTGGCATCTTTTTTTATAAGACAATGAAGTCCGGCGTGTGCAAGGCCTAGTGCTCCTGTGCAGTAAAGGCCGTCTCCCGGATTTGCCCGGCAGCGGAGCGGAAATAGACCCTCACGTCCTTCGCCAATTGCAAAAAGGTCAAGAGACAATCTTTCAGATGCTGAAACATTTCCTCCGCCGAGAGAGGCATGGTGTTTTAAAAGAGATGTTTTTATTCCTTTGTATACTTGTTGTACGACAGTGGCCGGCATGGAAGCGGGTATGGCGATGTTTACAAACAGGCAAAGAGGCTCAGCATATGAGGCTGCAAGGTCACTGAAGGTGACTTCTACGGCTTTTGCACCGATTTCTTCAGGTGTCTGCCAGCATAACCTGAAGTGAATACCTTCTCTTTGTGTATCTGTCGTAATAACCGGGTTTCGTAAAGGAGCAAGAAGGGCAGCGTCATCTCCAGGAGGCACGATAAGGTGATGTTTTCCGCCTTTATTATATGGCATATCTGAGACAAGACGCTTGATGAGATCAAATTCATTATCCCATGCAGGTTCAAGTGATGAACGTTGATGACCACCGCAGGCAGATGAAATTTTTTTTGCATTTGCATAAGGATCTTTTGCCCGTGTGATAAAACGCTTCACGCAAACACCTGTTGCACCGGAGTCCAGACATGACTGTATATTTTTACTGTTGATTCCCCCTGAGGCAACAACAGGAAGAGCGGATGCTGAAGCCGCAGCCTTTACAAGCATTAATCCAACCGGATCTTTTTTTTCTGAGAAAACAGGTCCAATCTCAATATAATCACATTCAGTTACATGTTTTTGTTTAAGTTCATTTATGCTGTAAACAGAAATTCCGATAATTGCGTTGGTTCCTAAAATGCCGCGTGCGACTTCCGGTGTTTCATTGTTTTGGGTTAAATGTATTCCGTCTGCGGTAATTGATTTTGCAAGAAGAATATTATTGTCTACAATAAAGGGAATGGTATTGCTATAGCAGAGACTTCGAATGGATTCGGCTTCTTGAAAAGATGAAGGAGAAAACGATGTGTTCAGGTACCGAATCAGGGTTGCTCCTGATATTATGGCAATGGTAACCTGTTGAATCAACGTCAGCGTATTTGAGAATTCATCAGTTATGAAACAAAAAGAAAGGTGTTTTTGCAGGTTGTGGTAAAGCATAATCGAAAAAATCAGTTGATTTCCTGGGGCATTTTTTTTATTTCATCCCTGATTGCCAAACCTATGCCTGCCAAAGTATATGGTTTTTTTATGTACTGGCCGGCCCCTAATTTCTGTGTATCTTTTACATGCTCACTTTCTGAATAACCGCTTGCGATAATCGCTTTCTGCCCGGGATGTTTTTTCTTAATCCTTTTGTAGGTTTCCAAACCGTTTATGCCGGGATCCATAATCATATCAAGCAGAATTACATCAGCCGTATGGTTGTCAAGGTATTGAACTGCTTCTTCGCCACTTGTTACGGTATTTACCTTATATCCGAGTCGTGTTAATAATTCTGAAGCGATTTCTCTTTGATTTTTTTGATCATCAACAACAAGAATGCTCTCGCCACTTCCCGTATAGTTTTCTATAAGAATCTCTTCTTTATTTTGATATGTTTTATCCCTTGTTGCCTGAAAAAACAGTTGGAATCTGGTTTGGCCAGAATCGCTTGAAACTTCAATATGGCCTTTATGGTCTTTTAAGGTATTCCAGACAACGGAAAGCCCCAATCCTGTGCCGCTTCTTCCCATTATTTTTTTGGTATAAAAAGGTTCAAAGATTCTGTCCATGTCCTTTTTATTTATCCCTGGTCCGTCATCTAAAACGGTCAGGGTTACGAGGTCCCCTGAAAGATATTTGTCTATAACAGACCCTTCAGTATTGAAATTTTTAGTTGAGATGGTAACTGTGCCGTTTTTTCCCATAGACTCGGCGGCGTTTTGTACCAGATTCATCAATACTTTGTTAATGTGAATTGGTGAACAGTATATATTCATCAGGTCGGGTTCAATATTTGTATGAATATTGATTTCAGGGTATCTTGTTTTCAGTTCGTGGCATTCGGGAGAGTGTAAATATTCGTTAATAATAGGGTTCAAATTGTAAGGTATTTTTTCAGTTGTTGAAATTCTTGCAATACTCATTAAGTCTGAAACAACAGCAGCGGCACGTTCTCCGGAGTTTTTTATGGTTTTTAATGGTTTTGCGAGTTTGCTGTCAGGTGGAAGGTCCATTAAAATGAGTTCCGGATAACTGATAATGCCGGACAGGATGTTGTTTAAATCATGGGCAACGCTGCCTGCCATAAGTCCAAGTGCTTCCATGGTGTTGGCTTTTGCAAGTTTTTTTTGTAATATCAGGTGTTCTTCTTCAGCCTGTTTTCTTTCAGTGATATCTCTGACAGATGCAACGGTGGCTGATTGACCGTAAAAAATTATTTGTTTTGTCCGAATTTCTAATGGAAATTGTTCGCCGTTTTTCTTTATGCCTTTGGCTTCATACGTACGGATTTCACTGGAAGCCGGATCAGTTTTCAAAGGTCTTAAGGAATTGGGAACAACAAGGTGAGTATATATCTGTTTTTTGATGAGGTCTTCGGGCCTGTAACCAAACATATCATAAAATTGATGATTTGCATGGCGAAGAGTGCCATGATCGTGAATGACAATTCCTTCCCAGGTGGCTTCAGCAAGTTGCCGGAAGCGAAACTCGCTTTCTTTCAGGTTTGTTTGGAGCTGTTGTTGCTCCAAGGCTTTTTTTGCTGTTTTAAGAAGAACTTCAGGCTCTACTGGTTTTCTTAAAAAATCATAGACGCCTTTTTTTACGGCCTGTATGGCTGTTTCAAGACAGGCATTGCCGGTTAACATGATAATGATTATATCAGGGTCATGCTCCATGATCTTGTCAACAACCTGATAGCCGTCCATATCAGGCAACCCTATATCGAGAAGAGCAAGATCAAAACCATTATTTTTCAGACAAGCTATTCCTTCTGCGCCGGTTTTTGCGGTTTGCACATGATAACCTTCAGAGCTTAAAAGTATTTTCATGCTGTCGCAAAGGCGGGGTTCGTCGTCTACAACTAAAATCTTGGGTGGAGAATTCATTAT
>JAGVGX010000305.1 GCA_020056865.1 Desulfobacterales bacterium | reverse complement strand
TGATAGGAAAAGAAGTACTTCTGAAAACACATATATCCAGTTTTTTATATAATGCTTGTAAGGTTTTATTCTCATTTTATGCCTCTCCATTTTCTAGATTCAAGAGACTTAAAAGTAAGAAAAAGAAAAAAGACTGTGAAAACAATATTATATATTATATCCTTTGTTTCAATAGTACCCCTTGCAAAGCTATAAAAATGATCGAACAATGATATGTGCAAAAAAATGTTAATAAGAGTTTCATTGGCAATGCCTTCGTTCCAGGCTACAACCCAGAAAAACAGTATGGTTATAAAAGTAACAAATGCAGAGACTATCTGATTTTCAGTTAGTGAAGAGATGAACACACCTATAGAGATAAAAGAACACCCGATAAGAAAAAGTCCCAGGTAGCCTGCGGCAACCGGGCCTGCATCAACTTTATGAAAAAAGCATAAACAAACAGGATAAGTTATCGTACATCCCAGCATAACTGCTAAAGTGAATATGCACGCAAAAAATTTTCCAAAAATAATTTCAGAGTCTTTTAAAGGAAAGGTGAACAGGAGTTCAGCGGTACCTGTTTTTTTTTCTTCCGAAAACACCCTCATGGTGATAAGGGGTATCATTAACAGCATAATAAATCTGGAATCATGGAAATAAAACTGCCATAATCCTTCCTGAAGATCATTACCCTCCCATATAACAAAAAAAATGAGGTCGGTATAAAAAAAATATCCGGAAATAAGCAGGAAAACCGCTAACAAAATATATGCTATCCATGATCCAAAAAATGATTTAACTTCTTTTTTAAAAATCGGATAAAAATTAATTTTTGTAAACATGATAGCTCGAAGAACGTATTAAATTCATAACAGGTTAATTAACAGACTAAAAAAAGAGGTTAATAGAAAGAATCTATTAACCTCTTTTTAATATTAACGTCCCAGTTTTCTTAAAGTCGCAACTGAAAAGTAATCGGGTGTGTAACCGTGATTAATGTAGTATGTATCCCAGTGATCATACATCGAGCTGCGTTTCGCTTGAAAATCGTAAATATCGTCAGTATAAGTAATAATTTTATCGTCATTCATGTACATGAGGACATGGTAGCTTTTCCATAAGCTTCCCTTTCTGTCATACATAACCTGATTGACTGGGTACCATGATTCTGCATCCACATACATTACCCGTTTACTGTAAACATAGTTTTTATCTTTTGCGTAAGCTTCAAAAATATGGACCGGCGCTTTTTCGAGAGATATGTTTGTTCTCTGAGAATAGTCTGACTTATTATATAGTACAGGCTTTTCATTATGTCTTGATATATACAAATCTTTTTTCCCAATATATTTATACGTGTGGCTTTCCTGCTTCCAGTTGCAATTTCTAAAATCATCCCATGTCGCGTCAGATCCGGCGTACGTATCACACCTTTGCGCTGTTGGAAATCTCCTGACTCTTCGGAGTGTTGCCACATAAACCCATGCATCATCTTCTTTGTCTCCATCAAGATATCTTACATTGAGAAGCGCTGTTCCTTTCATTTCAAATGGATACCTTTGATAGGCATATTCTTTAAAAAGTTCATTGTTGTTATCTGGCACCGTCCCAAGAGGTTCAATATCTGTTCTGCCTGTCCAGTGCATTTGAAGATAAATGCCGCCAATATCTCGCTGGTTTCCTTTTTCATTCATTACATGTGAATCCCACTCGTATGTAAAATCGTCTCCTGCATATCGTCTTTCCATATTCCATGATACTTCAGCGCCTGTTTTTGGATCAGGAAATGGTGTCCCGCCACTATAGTTGACCAGTTCACCTTTTGGCCCTAGGTTACAGGTCCCTATATTTTTTTTTGTTGCTTCCTGAAATGCCTTAGATGGTTTAAAATTATTAAGAGTAGGAATGATTTTAAATTTCGCCCCCCATTCTTTTGCCCGTATATAGAGATCATACGGGAGCATATCTTTAAATTGTTCAACATTGCTTTTGTCAATTACGGCAGGTTCTTCTGCATGCGTAACCCGCGGGATAACAACGGGAAACACAATAAAACATATTGTCGCAGTTAAGGTTAAAATTATTGTCAAGCATCGCTTTTTCATTTTTGTTCCTCCTTGTACACGTTCTGTATATGAATAAAATGACCTAATGGCCGTGTATTTTTACCATGCAAACTTGGCCCACGCAAACAGGTTGTCATTGTCCCTCATTCCCCCAAAATAGGCTTGTTTTTTATCGTTTGACATGAGTATGTTCGCTCCTATTCCAAATCGCCAGTAGTTCCTGTAGACAATTTCAACCTGAGGCTGCACCCATCCCTCTCCGCTTGGATTGTACATCATAAAAATCTGGGGCAAAATAGTATCATAATTGTAACCTGTGTTTACAACCAGAGTAAATAAAGTTTGACTGTGATCATTGCTCATATCAAAGGTCGTCATCCGATTGTCATAGTTAACAATATACTTTTGAAAAACCTGCCCGCTGATAAAAAAAGTTTTTGTCGGGTTGAGGAGTTTTATAAAGGTAGGTCTGTCAAATCCAATCATATACGCAAACGTGTCTTTTTCATAAGTAACGGCTTCAAGACCTGACGGCGCAAGAGTAAAAGGATCTTTAGGTAAAAAAGGCTCATCATTTGTGAATACACATTCTCCTCTGAAAACAGTTTTTAAAGCTTTGTTATTTACATTAAATGTTCCGCCTATTTTATTGACAAACAGATAATCAAATAAACTGTCTCTATCTGCCCCAGGGGTTAGGGCTCTTGCAACCCAATCTTTTTTAAACGATGGATTGAAGCTGCGTGAGTAGAAGTCAAAAACAGATACATCCCAGTTGCCAAACCTGCCGTTTATTCTAAGCCCCAACGCACTGTTTCTGATTGATTTTTCATTTTCAGATTCTTGAAGTGAATCTAAAAAGTACTGAACAACGCCGGTTCTATTGTGAAGAAATGAAAGGGCTGGAGGGAAAATGTTTTTCAGATGACCATTAGGGCCTAACAGCCCCGCGGATTGCCATGATAGTGTTCCTGCGTCCAGAGCGCTGTGAAAATACTGCTGGAAAAAACCGGAAGACCAGTTAGCCCCGGAGGGCGCTAATTTGTTACTTTCAAATCCTCTGTCAAATGTGCCGGGAAGCCAGACAAATTCAAAAGTTATTTCATTTTTTGAAGGAATGGTGTACATAAAATCGAGTCCTACCAGAGGAATACGAATATCTTCCCAAGACGGGAAGAAATATTGCCATGAGAAATCAAGGGGGTTGATAATATCAGCCATTCTGAACCCATCGGATTCTCCCCATACAATTTGTTGCTTTCCGACTCTAATTTTCCAGTTGGGCTGCACAAGGTCAACATAAAGTTCTCTTATTTCCTGGAAACTTTCAAAATCATCCATTTGGCTTTCAGCATCCGCATTGATAAAGTTTTCTTCAAGATCTTTATCAAGATCAAGACTTGCATCGTAGAACCCTCTGTATGTACCAAAAAGCGTAACAAGATCGGTCAGGTTATAGGTTAATTCAAGTTGAAGTGTATTTCTGCACAGGTAGTAGTCGCCGGAATCAAGCCCTTGTGCTGTGCCAGATAAACCGTATGTGTCAATTCCGTGGAGATCTTTTTGCCCATCAGAGAGCCTGACTGCTGAATCATTTTTTACAAATCCGCTTACATCGAGTTTGCCTTCAAAAAGTTGGATGCCGGCTATGGCGTTTGTACACATTAAAAGAAAAGTTGCCGTAAGTAGCGTGGCGGTAATTAAATAATTTTTTTTACACATCTATCCCTCCTTATAAATTTATAAAATAAAATTATAATTGCTATGGTTTGGGTATAGTAAAATAAAAGCGTATAGAACAAAGACAGACGAATATGTTTCACCTCCTTTTCAAGCTGTTAACAGTAATGCATTTTGGTTTAATAACAAGAATAAGCGCTGCGAGCAGTATTAATGTGCCTATTAAATGGAAAAAAGTAACTATTGTTAAAAGCAGACCCATGTCTGCCTGAAACCTTATTGAGGAAAATGCCCAGAAGACAACTCCCAGCGCTACGGTTAACGCTGTGAAGGTAATCGCTTTTCCTGTTGTGATAAGAGTGGTTGTCAGAGCTTTTTGCAAATTTTCAGTAAGCGGATATTCTTCGCGTACCCTGCTTAAAAAATAAATGCCATAGTCAACACCGATCCCAATTGCAATAGTAGCTACAGGAAGTGTATTCATGTTAAGCCCGAGGTGGTTCAGGCCCATATAAGCAAACACCATGTAGTTGGATACAGCCAGGGGTATTGCAAGAAGAACAGCTGCGACTATTGAACGAAAAGCAAGGGCGCAAAAAATAATTGTAAGGCCAAAGGTCATGATTAACAACTTGATTTGCGACTTGAAAATTTCTTCATTAGCCGCTGCAAGTGTTCCTATTACACCGCCTGCCATTTTAAATTGCGCGCCTTTTACAGGGTTATCTTTTATAAATTCTTTAGTAGCGGTTATGGCTTCTCTTATGGTATCCCCGAGATGATTTTTGAAATATATGATCACACTGCCTGTTTTATCGTCAAACGTCGTAAATGCATCAAGATCACCACGATCCGAACCCTGCATGAGCATGTAGTTGAGTGTGCCGATTTCGTTTCGTGTAGGCGGAATGACTTCGAATTTGGGATGATCTTCATGGAGCTTCATATTGATTTTTTTGACAAGATCGGCCATAGATAATGAGCCTCCGACCGTTGGGAGCTGCTGCATATAATATTGATACTTTTCAAGCACACTTAAAATATGGTGGTTATACATGGTTTTTTCTTCTTTTCCTTCCAGAACAACAAGAAGTGGGTCTAAGCCGGGAAAACTTTCATTGATAGATTTTGCATCTATATTATATTGGGAATCCGGCCATAACAGAGGGCTTCCCGGGTTTGCATCTCCTACCTTAAGCTCTTTTTGATATATTATTGCGACAATACTCAATACAACAGTAACGAAAATTACTATCCAACTGGATTTCTTAGTGTAAAATAAAGAAATTTTAACCAGAATTTTTTCAAAAAATCCCTGTTTTGTTTGATTTTTTTTGCTAAATGGAGGCAGAAAAATAAGTATCAAGGGATTGAGAAGCAGTACGGTAAATACCGTACTGAAAGCCCAGAAAGCACTTATAACACCTAATTTTTGAAGGAAGGGAATGGGGATTATAGCGAGTACGGCTATGCCAAGGGCATCTGTTATTATCCCTGCAAGTCCCGGATAAAAAAGAGCAATTATTGTGGCTTTCGTTGATTCCTTTATATCGTTATTTTTTTCGTATTCTTCAATAAACCGCTCATTAAACTGAACCGAATGACTTATTGTTCTGGCGGTTATTAGTAAAGGTACAACAAGAACAAGAGGATCAAGGTCATACCCAAGAATACCCACAAAACCAAGTCCCCAAACGGCGCTTACGCATGCAGAGATAGAAGGCATTACAACCATTTGAAGTTTTCTGGTGTAAAGAAACAACAAAAGCAATACAGCAAAAACCGTTACTATAAAAATACATTTGGTCTGACCTAAAAAGCTGTAAATATATCCCCTGATCATTGTTTCTCCAGCCACAGACACATCCGTGTTCGCGTCTGATATGGCATTACAAAGCTGGCGAACCTGTTGAAATATTTTTTTAAAATCCAAGTCCTCATCTTCTCTGAACTGGGCGGAAACCAATGCGGACTTGGAGTCTATTGAAACCATAGACCCATAGACCATGTCATTGGTGTATATAGAGTTTTTTAAATATTCAATTTCCTGCTTTGTCTG
>JAGVGX010000014.1 GCA_020056865.1 Desulfobacterales bacterium | reverse complement strand
TCAGAGTAAAGGTATTTCGCACCTTTGGTAACCATGTCCTTAATTTCACTTCCAATTATCCAATTATCGTAAAATACCCACCCTTTTTTGTGAATGTAGTAAAAGAAGATTGAATGGGATACGTCATTTCCAACAATACACAATGCATTATCAGGAACAGCATTGCGCAGTTCTTCTTTATATATAAGCAGATCCTTATTAAATCCTGGAGAATCGGGTTTCCATCTGTCTATCATACGCAGGTATGTAAATAATGGAAGAATCAGAAGCAGAAAGAGGGTAAAGTATTTTAGTCCCTTTTTTCCGGATGAATACATTTGGTATGCTCCGAAACTCACGATAATAAAAAGAATCGGAAGAAAAGGAAAGAGATAGTAATCATGAACCCGCGCGATCATGTTGGCTTCAAAGAAATAATATGCCAGTGCGGAGATGCCCCAGATCAGGAAGACAGGAAATAATTGATTGTTCTGTTTTTTATTCCGAAAAATATAAATGATGCCGGCGATGAAGAAAATGACGGATCCGTAATTCAACAAAAGCTCCGGCAATGTAGAGATCAAAGTATGTCGCCAGAAATCCAGCAGTGTGGAAAAGGGCAGCGAGTTGTCAACCATTCCTGCGGTGATGCCGTTCCCATGCCAGTGGGGAATAGCATTAATATACCAGATAGCCGGGAAAATGATGAATGAGAAGAAGAAAAGAAAGGGAATTAAAAGTTTTTTGACAGGTTTTTTTCTTGCCAGAAGGATTATCAGATATGCTGCTGGTATGCTGTAGTAGAGAATGAACGGCAGTTTGCACAGTGCCGCCAGACTGAACAATATTCCGGCAGCAATCAATAGCTTCGTTTTCTTTGATTGATGCCACTGAAAAAATAACAGGACGGCCCAAATGGAAAAACAAAGCGCAAGGTTGTCGGGCATTGGATTGACCGTATAATAAAAGAAGCTGGGTGAAAAGCAGAGTGCCCAGGCTGCCATCATTCCGATGATTTCATTTTTAAAAAGTGTTTTCATCAGGCGAAAGATGCCGAAGAGCGAAAACAATCCGATAATGAAAACGAAGATCCGGCTGAGAATCAGGTGGGGTCCGAAAATTTTGTACAAGCAGGCAATGAACCATTGCATGAGCGGAAACTCCATCCTGAAAATCCCATCCCCATTGCCGCGGTCATTTATTCTCGGGTTCAGGATATTCATGTCTTCCTCATAAAAATTCTGAATGGTGGACTGAGTATATGTCTGCCTCCATGAGTGAAAACTGATCAGTTCTTTCGGGAACTGTTTAAAATGCATGAAAGTACTGACGACTATGATCAGCAAAAAGAATAAATAAATTCGTTTGAACTTCATGCCGTAAAAGTATAAAAAAAGGGGCTGAAAACGAGTTTGTGATTTTTTTTCAGACTGTGAAAAAAAAGATTTTACGGATTCATTTTCTATTGTATTTTTGACGCATCATAAACCAAGAAAAAAAATACGAATCATATGGCAAAAAAAACTATTGTAGCGATGCCCGGCGACGGAATCGGTAAAACTGTGCTGGAAGAAGCGATCCGCGTATTGGATGCAGCCGGCTTCGAAGCGAATTATGTCACTGGCGACATTGGCTGGGAATTCTGGTGTAAGGAAGGCAATCCGCTTCCTGACCGTACAATTAAATTACTGGAAGAACACAAAGTTGGACTATTTGGTGCCATCACATCCAAGCCCAAGGACAAAGCCACAGCCGAGCTGGCTCCTGAACTGCAGGGAAAAGGCTTTAATTATTACAGCCCTATTGTTACCATGCGTCAGAAATTTGGTCTCGACATTTGCATGCGCCCCTGCATTACTTTTAAAGGAAACCCTCTGAATTTTATACGTCGTGCAGCAAACGGTGGTGTGGATGAACCTATAGTAGATACTATGATTTTTCGTCAGAATACAGAAGGTTTGTATGGCGGTGTTGAATGGACCTGTCCCCCGGACAATGTGTATGACGCGTTAATGACACATCCGCGTTTTAAACCGAATTTCGAATGGTGCCCACGCGAAGAGCTTGCTGTTTCCACTCGTATTACCACAAAAAAATTCTGTACACGTATCATTAAAGCAGCTTTTGAATATGCCAAGAAACGTGGTTTTGACAAAGTAACGTTATGCGAAAAACCCAATGTAATTCGTGAAACATCAGGCATGATGCTGAAGATTGCACAGGATATGAGCAAGAATGAATATCCGGGCATTTGGGTAGAAGATGTAAACATCGATGCAATGATGATGTGGCTTACGAAGAATCCCGAAAATTATCATGTGATCGTTTCTGAAAATATGTTCGGCGATATCGTATCGGATGCATTTGCAGGACTGATTGGTGGTCTTGGCTTTGCTACTTCAGCGCAGTATAATCCTGACTCAGGCGTTGCTGTGTTTGAACCCACGCATGGCTCAGCACCTAAGTATGCAGATTATCCTGTATCCATTGTGAATCCTTGTGCGATGGTTTTATCAGCCTGCATGATGCTCGAACATTTAGGCGAAAATGAAATTGCACAACGCATTTATAAAGCCGTAGCAGAATTGATTGAAGAGGGAAAAGTTCGCACGTACGATATGATGAAGATGAGCGGTAAACCTGAAGTTATCAATCAGGGAGCTGCGAGCACAAAGCAAATGGCTGATGCGTTGATTGCAAAACTGAAAAAATAATTGATTTTAGTTCAATTGAAAAGGCGGAGACTCTCCGCCTTTTTAGTTCATATATTCATATTTTGAATAAGTGCTTGATTTTTTTTATTATTTTTATCAAAATTTATTTTCTTCAATCAATAATTTATCAGATTATGAAACGAATTTTATTTTTTCTGTCCACTATTTTATTGATTCTTCTCTGCAATATTGGTAAATCACAATGTACGCTGGTTACTGGAATTAACGCAACTA
>JAGVGX010000267.1 GCA_020056865.1 Desulfobacterales bacterium | reverse complement strand
AATGCGAAGCGAAGAGAATCAGAATTAAAAAAAGTAATTTATTTTTCATGTTGATGGTTTTAAACAAACAGATTTTATTTTTTCCTGCGTTTATGATACAACAAGTATAGTTATTTTTATGCAAATAAAAAAATCCCGTTTCGTATGAGTACAAACTAAAGCAACACCAGATGCCTATATCTGGCATCCGACATCAGGCATCCAACCTTTTCTATCTTTAAAAACATTCTTTATTTTACTATAATGCTTCTTTAAATGCATTATTTTATTACTTTTGTTCTTTTTATGATACATTATATGAAGAAAGAACAAATCCTGTTACCCAAAAATCAGCGAATCCTTACGGCAGTTGGAGAAAACATTCGCTTGGCTCGGCTGCGGCGAAAACTAAGCGCAGAGCAGGTTTCGGAGCGGGCCTCTATAGGACGTGCCACGCTATGGAAAATTGAAAGCGGTGCGCCAACCGTTGCTATTGGCAGCTACCTGCAGGTGCTTTTCATATTAGGGCTGGAGCAGGATTTACTTCTGGTAGCCAGCAATGACCCCTTAGGCAGGAAACTTCAGGATGCACAACTGACTACAAAACTGCGCGCACCCAAAAGGAAGAAATAACGTATGGCTACGATTAAAAATAAAAGAATCCTTGTCTATGCCGACTGGAAAGAGACAGATGGAGCAAAGCATATGGGAACGCTCGATGCACAGAGAGTTCGCGGAAGTGAAGTATTCTCATTTGAATATGATCCGACATGGTTCAGTTCAGGCAATGCTCAAAATCTTGATCCCAACCTGGGTTTGTATCAGGGCAAACAATATGCACCTGATGATAAAACCAATTTTGGTTTATTTCTCGATTCTTCCCCCGATCGCTGGGGCCGCCTGCTGATGCGGAGAAGAGAAGCTGCATTGGCAAAACGCGAAAAAAGATCAGAACAAACTTTGCTTGAAAGTGATTATCTGCTTGGCGTTTATGATGGCCACAGATTGGGAGGACTACGTTTCAAACTGCAAGAAGATGGAGATTTTTTGAACAATCAAAAAGAAATGGCGGCACCACCCTGGTCTTCCCTACGTGAACTGGAGCATGCCTGCCTGCAACTGGAAAGAGATGATGCAGCCAAAGACAAGGAATATTTTAAATGGCTTTCGCTTTTATTTGCACCGGGCTCATCACTTGGCGGGGCAAGGCCCAAATCAGGTGTGCTGGATGACAAAAAGAATTTGTGGATTGCAAAATTTCCCAGCAGGCATGATGAATATGATTCAGGCGCATGGGAAATGGTGTTGCATGAGCTTGCCAAAAAATCCGGGATTGATATCCCCACTGCAAAACTGCTAAAGTTTTCCGGTAAGCACCATACATTTTTAACAAAACGATTCGACAGAGCTACAAAAAACACACGCATTCATTTTGCTTCAGCCATGACACTGCTTGGATACAAAGATGGAACAGATGCAACAGATGGTGCAAGTTATCTTGAACTGGCAGGATTTATCATGCAGCATTGTTATGAATCAAATAAAGATCTGGAACAGTTGTGGCGCAGGATTGCTTTCAGTGTTCTTGTATCTAACACGGATGATCATCTGCGCAATCATGGATTTTTGCTTACATCGAATGGTTGGCGTCTTTCTCCGGCCTACGATATTAATCCCGATCCTTACGGCACTGGATTAAGCCTTAACATCACTGAAACAGATAATGCGCTGGATATTTCTACAGTCATGGATGTGGCAAAATATTTCAATTTAAAAAATTCAAAAGCGACTTTAATTTTAAAAGAAATTCAACGATCCGTTTCAGATTGGAAAAATATTGCAAAGACATACGGAATAAAGAAAACTGAAGTAGAACGAATGGAGCGCGCATTCAGGTTATGCAAAGAATAAATTAAAATCAGTGTCGGGCATCCGGCTTCGATTTTTTCACCACAACCGAACACCAAAGGTGTGAGCTCATGAGCAACAAAAAAATAAAAAATCGCGAATAGATTTACACAAATTCACACAGATTAACCACAAAACTCTCCACCTTACTTTATCGGGCATCCAACATCCAGAAGGCATTTGAATTTGCGAAGGGCTCCCATTTCCGTCTTCGGTCTCCGGTCTCCGGTCTTCTGACTTTTTCTTATCTTTGAGCATGCAAAACATTTTCCCGGTACTTATAAAGGAAATACTTTCGCAGTACTCACTGCATCCGGCAGGTACGCATGGCATCAGCCATTGGGCGCGGGTTGCGTTGTATGGCCGGCATATTTGCAGTCACACAGGTGTTGATCCGAAGATCACCGATTATTTTGCATTGTTTCACGATTCGCGCCGACGCAATGAATCCATTGACCCCGGACATGGCAAGCGGGGTGCTGCATTGGCAACAGAGCTGAATAAGAAATATGCATTTTTAAGTGAAAGTGAAATGCAGTTGCTTACGGAAGCCTGCAAATGGCATACGCACGGGCGAACTGATGCTGATATTGCCATACAGGCCTGCTGGGATGCCGACCGGCTGGATCTTCCCCGCGTGGGAACTGAGCCCAGACCCAAATTTCTATGTACTGAAATTGCCATAAAAACAGAAACCATAACCTGGGCGAGAGCAATGGCCATGCAGCGCGTGTGGCCTGAAGAAATACTTGTTTTGTGGAGAATAAAACCGGATCAGTTCAGATAAATCTTTTTGGCATCGCGCCTGTCTCCAAATGAAAAAAATAAAACATCGATAGGAATATTGATATGCTTCATTCGCTTGCCACGAAAAGTATAAAGCGTGTAATAACTTAAAGCTTTTCTCACCAAAAAGATTTTATTGAACAGTGGCCCTGTATCTTTTGCAAGAACTTCCCTCGTGCTGAGACGTGTATATGAGAATTTGTATCTGGGTTTCATTTTGAATAGAATTATTTTAAATAAGACAAAAGACATGCCACGGGTTGTTGATGACTTTTTGTCATT
>JAGVGX010000019.1 GCA_020056865.1 Desulfobacterales bacterium | reverse complement strand
TTGAAGAAGGCGGACTCCCCAAGCAAACGGCAAAAAATACATTAAAAACCTTGAATGCGCTTAAAAACGAACTGATAAATCCTTTCAAGGTACTGGCAGCGCTCCAGGCCTGTATACCCGCAAAACTGCTGGCGAGCCATTATGCCGAGCAGAACCAGGCAGTGTTCGGTAAACGTGAAGTTATTTTATCAATGTATTTGAGTGGGGAATAATTATGGAATCAACAAAAATTGTCGTGTTTAAAGGAAAAAAAATCCGGAAAACCATTTTTAAAAATGAATGGTGGTTCTCGGTAGGCGATGTTGTGGGGGTCTTGACTGATACCATTAACAGTACCGACTATATCAAGAAAATGCGTAGGCGTGACAATGAGTTATCTAAAGGGTGGGGACAAATTGTCACCCCCCTTTGGCTTGAAACAGAAGGAGGCAGGCAGAAGGTAAACTGCGCCAACACCGAAGGTATCTTTCGCATAATCCAGTCGATCCCTTCTCCGAAAGCAGAGCCCTTTAAACGCTGGCTGGCAAAAGTCGGTTATGAGCGGGTGCAGGAAATTGAGGACCCCGAGCTGTCCACAAAAAGGACCCGACTGCTTTACAAATTAAAAGGCTATCCTGAAGACTGGATAGAAAAGAGGATGCGCGGTATAGCGATCCGGGAAGAATTGACGGATGAATGGCAGCAGCGCGGCGCCAGAGAGCAGAAGGATTATGAAATATTGACTGCTGAGATATCAAAAGCAGCATTTGGGCTTACCCCTGCAGAATATAAAAAACTCAAAGGATTAAAACGTGAAAATCTTCGTGATCACATGGATGATTTTGAGTTGATTTTTACAATGTTGAGCGAGCGCGCGACCACCGAGATACATCGTACTGAGGATTCAAAAGGTATCCCGAAACTCAAAGAGGACGCCAGGGCTGGCGGCAAGATCGCCGGGAATGCCCGCGAGCAGCTTGAAAAAAAACTGGGCAAGTCTATTGTCTCCAAAAAAAGATTTATAGAAAAAACCAAAAATGATCTGACACTGCCTGAAATAGAGAAATAATTATGGATAAACAGCAGGCACAAAACCTCATCAGAGAAACCTTTGAAAGCTCTTTTGATAAAAGCGGTTTTACCAACTTCATCAAAAACCTTCTTAACAGAATTGATGACGCGTCTTTTATCTACCAGGGAAATTACATTCCGGACGCCTATAAACAATACATCAAAACACTGGAGCGCATCGCTAAGTTCAGCGACGGGGAAAACCGCATTGATATTCTTGTAATAACTCTCCAGAAAGATACATCACTTGAACGCGCCCGCACCATGCAGAGAAATTTTATCGCATGGTACTTAAACGGCAGCCGCAGCGGCGAACTGAAAGACGCGGCGCTGGTTGCCTATGTTTCTCCAGGAGAAGCAGACTGGCGCTTTTCTCTGGTAAAGATGGAATATAAATTTGAAAAGACCAAAACCGGCAGAATGAAAGTGAAGGAAGAATTCACCCCTGCCCGGCGCTGGTCGTTTCTTGTCGGTGAAAACGAAAAAAGCCACACCGCGCAAAGCAGACTCGTCAATATCCTGGCAGATGATGAACATGCCCCAACTCTAAAAGAAATCGAAAAAGCCTTTGATATTGAAACCGTCACCAAAGAGTTTTTCCTCAAATACCGTGAGCTTTTCCTTCATACCAAAGAAGAGCTGGATAAGATAGTAACTCAGGCTTCCAGCCTGAGGAATGAATTTGAGGCCAAGGGCGTTGATACTGTTAACTTTGCCAAGAAACTGCTGGGCCAGATTATATTCCTTTATTTTTTGCAGAAAAAAGGCTGGTTCGGCGTGGGCCGGGATGATGACTGGAACACAGGCTCAAAGCATTTTCTGCGGGAACTGTTTGGAAAAAAACATGGAGATTATAACAATTTCTTCAATGATATTCTGGAGCCGCTCTTTTATGACGCGTTACGTAATGACCGAAGCCATGACGATGGTTACTACAGCCGTTTTAACTGCAAAATTCCTTTTTTGAACGGCGGTCTTTTTGATCCCATCGGCAATTATGACTGGGTGCATATCGATATTCTTCTGCCAAACAAGCTGTTTTCCAACCAAACCAAAACCAAAGAAGGTGATTTTGGAACAGGTATACTCGATGTGTTTGACCGCTACAATTTTACCGTTAAAGAGGACGAACCGCTTGAAAAGGAAGTGGCCATCGATCCGGAACTTCTGGGAAAATCCTATGAAAAATTCAATGCTATCCGGCCTGATAATTATGCTGAATTTAAAAAGGCATTAAAAGGCGGCAAAAAAGGCGAGGAAAACAAATTCAACAAAAAGTTCGGCGTCTATTATACTCCCCGTGAGATTGTCCATTACATGTGTCAGCAAAGCCTGATAAACTACCTTCATACCGAAGTCATTGCGAGCGAAGCCAAGCAATCTCTAATTCCTTCCAAAGAGGACGTTGAAACCCTGATACATACCGGCGAGCAGGTAAGCGAAAACGAGGCAAGGGTATTGAGCAAGGGAAAGGAAACAAGAACCTATTCCCATCAATTGCCTGAAAGTATCCGAAAAAATGCGAAACTGTTTGATGATAAACTGGCAGAAATCACGGTCTGCGACCCGGCTGTCGGTTCCGGGGCATTTCCTGTGGGTATGATGAGCGAGATTGTAAAAGCCAGAAATGTGCTCTCCGTTTTTCTTAATGATAAAGAGAGAACAACCTATGATTTCAAACGCCGCTGCATTGAACGTTCTCTGTACGGAGTGGACATTGACCCGGGTGCGGTGGAGATTGCCAAACTCCGGCTCTGGCTGTCGCTGGTAGTGGATGAGGATGACATTAAAAACATCAAGCCCCTGCCGAACCTGGATTATAAGATTGTATGCGGGAATTCTTTGCTTGGGGTGGAGAAAAACCTGTTTAACTTTAATCTTTTCAATGATCTGGAAAAACTAAAACCGCAGTTTTTCAATGAAACCAATCCCACCAAAAAGCAGGAATACAAACAGCAAATTGATGCGCTTATCAGCCGGATAACCAATGGGCATACCGAGTTTGATTTTGAAGTGTATTTCTCCGAGGTGTTTCACAACAAAGGCGGGTTTGATGTGGTCATTGCCAACCCGCCGTATGGACGATATACAGGAATTACTACCTCGCTTAAAAATAAACTGAAGAAACATCGTATTTATGGACCTACGAGTGACCTCGCTGAATTTTTCATACGAAACACATTGAATAATTTACTCAGTGAATGCGGTTTTCTTACATTCATTGTTCCAAAGGGTCTCTCATATGTAACTTCATGGCGTGAAATGAGAAAGAAATTACTTGCTGAACATAATTTGTCCGTATTGATTGATGCGGGCAAATCATTTGACGCGGTATTGTATGAAATGCTGATTTTTATGCTTCAGAGAGGTAATAAGCTTAATCCAAAGAAAAATATTACGACGGGATACCTCTCGCAAAATACTATAATTGAAATGCAAACTCCCCGCGATTTTTTAACAGAGGGCACATTTTATTTTGGGTTTCCCAAAAGTTATTATAATATACTTAAAAAGGTTAAGTTATCGTGTAAACCAATTTCAGAGTATGTAGATTTTTGGTATGGTAAAGGTGGAATGACTCCGCATGTAAATAGGGAAGAACGAGGTATTCCTGTTCTTACCGGTAAAGAAATCCAGCGCTATCATACTGTGCATAGAAAAGATGGGAGATGGTATCTTGAAAATCATTTCTTGAATAATAATGACCTGCATAGATCCAAACGCGAGAAAGTAGTAATACAGGATATTGTAGCTCACATAACACGTCCATATCCTCATATAAAGATAACGGCTGCTTTGGATTACGATAGTCGTCTATGTTTGAATACAGTTATGTGTTTTTCCACAACAAGTAAAATAAGTAACAACTTTTTGGTCGGATTATTGAACTCAACATTCATTTCGTTCTATTATTACTATTTCGTATTCAATCAGGCTATTCGAACTATGCATTTTATGCCGGGTTATGCTGATGTTATGCCGATACCTTGGATAAATATAGAACAGCATGATAAACTTGATTTTTTAGTGAAAAAAGTGATGAAGGAAAAGAATGTCAATTCAAATGCCGATGTATTAATTCTTGAACGAGAAATCGACCAGCTCGTTTACAAACTCTACGACCTCACCCCGGAAGAGATCAAAATCGTGGAATGGGGATTAATTGATAATTCGTAATTTAATAAGAATGAAATGCTACTCGTCAAATGGAAATTTAATACTTGGACCGACTTAAAATGATACCAGGCGGAATAGCAGATAAACTCGGGAATCGATATGAAGCGAAGTGGCTTGTCCGATCCTTAATAGACGTAATCGCTGGCAAGAGGTCTGAATGGTTGAAATTCGAAGGTGTTGAAACAGAATATCAAGGTTTCGAATTCGCGATTGTTCGTGGAAATATTACAGAATGGCATCAAACCAAGGTTAATGCTCCAAAAGGAAACTGGACAATAAATGCTCTCAAGAAAGAGGGAGTATTAAAAGCATTTGCTAATCGGTTATCGGCAGATGAAAATGCCCATTGTTTTTTTGTTTCTCAAGACAATGCCAACGACTTCAGAATTCTTACAGAAAAAGCGCGAACTGCAAATTCGCATGAACAATATACGGCAATACTATCTGATGTTCAAAATAATTCGTTTCAGCAATTAAAAAAAGAGTGGCAGCAGCCCGATGAAGTCGTATTCGATTGGCTTAAGCGAAGCGATGTTGAATTTATTAAAGAAAAAGAATTAGACTCATTTATCGAATCTCACGGTGATCTATATTTCCAAAGTGGCGGAAAAGCTGCTTTTCCTAATCTTCGAGATATCCTTGAAAATAATTTCAACAAAACTCTTACGTCAGAATTTACGAGAAATGCTATAAAATCACAAGGGGTGCTGAAGTTTAAGGAATGGGCGTTTGACCCTACCATTCAACAGCGGCTGAAGGATGAAACCGAAGCATATCTTAAAACATATACACCTTTTGGAGCAGGCGGAGAGGCCATTGTAAGAGGTCAAGTCAATACGTTAGTCGATGAAATCCTCAAATCCGATGGTCCTGAACTGGTAATGCTAACGGGTGTTGCCGGCTCTGGAAAATCGGGGATTGTACGTGGTGCAATCGGGCAACTTCGTGAACTTAACGTTCCTAATTTAGCATTTAGGGTTGATCACTATTTATCGTGCGGCACGAGGGAGGAACTCGGAAAGAAACTGACAGGCAGAGAAGAAAGCCCTGTCAGCACTCTGAAGGGAACATTCCCAACCACACCTCCCATTCTGTTTATTGATCAAGTTGATGCTGTCAGTGAGGTATCGGGCCGTGATGGACAGGTTAAAGAAGTTATATTTCGGCTGATTACCGATGCGCACAATTTCGGAGGTGTCAGAATTGTCGTTGTGTGCCGAACATTTGATCTGGATAGTGATCCGAGATTAAGGAGACTGAAAGAGGCTAATCGGACAAAAACGATTGATGTCCCTTTGCTTGATTGGAAAGCAGATATCGAGCCGCTTCTGAAAAATAAAGGCGTTGATGCATCTTCGTTAAATGAACCACAACGCCAATTGCTTCGCTTACCTATTAATCTTGCCGTTTTTCTGGAAATTGATGCCCCTGAATTTTCATTTCATTCCCTGTCAAATTTGCACGAAAAACTGATTGAGGAAAAACAACGTATTATATCAAGAAAACGGCGGGAAATATCTTGGTCTTTGGTCCAGCCATTGACAGCCATGTGTGATTGGATGAGCCAGCGACAAAGGCTAAGTGCTCCGATTTCGGTTCTGGATGCTTTTCCAAACGCCACCGATATTTTAACATCCGAAGGACTGATTATATCATTTCGTGGACAAGTAAATTTTTT
>JAGVGX010000118.1 GCA_020056865.1 Desulfobacterales bacterium | reverse complement strand
TTTTATAACTTATTTTGATAAAATTTTCAAAGTATTTTAATTCTTCTGTCAAACCAATTTTGAAATGTCCCGTTTCTGCCAAAATAAATTGCTTTTGCCACAGCGCAAAGGGCGTTGACATGAAAGAGGATATCGCTAAGATATCCATTGTCGGCGTAGGCATGAGGACTCATTCAGGCGTTGCCGCACAGATGTTTGAAACACTCTCAAAACATAATGTGAATATAATGATGATAAGCACGTCGGAGATAAAGGTATCCTGTGTTATAGACGCCAAATATGCGGAACTCGCTGTGAGAGTTCTTCACGATGCGTTTGGACTGGCAGAGAAAAAGGGTTAGTTCGTTTCAAGTTAAGAAATAATTACGAAGCCTTGCTCTTCAAAATGAGGGTCAAAAGCAAAAACCTTTTTGATTCCCATATTTCGCATAATCTCAAAACTAACGCAGTCAACAAGGCTTAATTTTTTTCTTGAAGCAGTTAAAAGCGCGCTTATGCCGGCTTCGTGCACTGCCTTATCAATCCATTCTATATTTATCAGGGGCAATATGTCTTCCTGAAAAACCCTGACCGATTCCAAGCCAAGCCGCCGTTGTATAAGAGAAAAACTTTCAACAAGAACGTAATTGTTTGTTATAAGAATATTGTCCGAATAAATCAATTCTCCCCAAAACTTCTTTGCGCATTGATGCTTAGTGTCATCTTTATTGAGAATAGCCAGAAAAGCAGAGGTGTCTAAGAAAACCGTCATTTATTTTCAAATGCCTCTGCGAGATACTTATCGTGTTCCGTGGACAAGTCTTGTAATCCTGAACTGAAACGTCCCGCTGCCGCAAGAGCCCGCCTGCGCCGTTCCTCAACATCAACCAATACGGCTGATTTAATCATATTATCCACTGCCTGCCTGATAAGTTCTGCTACGGAACGATGACGGCTTGCGGCTATTCTTTTTAAATTTTTTGACTGTTTTTCTGTCAATTGTATCTGCGTTCTAATCATATCTACCTCCTATGATTACACTTGTGCTTACATGATAACACGCGAAGTGTGGAGGCGTCAAACGTTAAAATAATAAAGTATTTTTCGGGAGGTGTTGATATGAAAGAGGATATCGCTAAGATATCCGTCGTGGGTGTAGGAATGAGAACTCATTCGGGCGTTGCCTCGCAGATGTTTGAAACACTCTCAAAACATAATGTGAATATAATGATAATAAGCACGTCGGAGATAAAGGTGTCCTGCGTTATAGACGCCAAATATGCGGAACTTGCAGTCAGGATTCTGCACGATGCGTTTGGACTGGCGCAGGCAAAGGGGTAATAGGGCTGTCTGCGCGAAATGCCCGCCGTAAGTGGAGTGAAATTATGTAGGTTCAACCTTGATAGAAACTCTTATGTCTACTTTTCAGTCCGAACATTACCAGCAAAATCGGCATATATTTTATGCAATGGCCTTTTAGTCGCCGAAACTAATGATTTAAATTGTTCAATATTGTTAGCAATCTGCTCATTGTTTTTGAGGCCATTATTTAGGCTTGTATCATACGCACTATTGAAAGCGATAAGGCTCGATACGAGTTGTTCCCAAATTGATGTTGCCTTGTCCAAAGAGGGCTGCTTAATGAACTTACAATGAAACTTGCTCGTGATCGGTTTTGAAGTAATTGTTTCCAAGCTCGCAGCAATCCCCGCGATAAAAATATAGTGAGAGCCGCGTTTCCTTAGAAACTCTAAGGCTTTCTGTTCATCTTCAATAAGTTGTCCATTTTCTTTATATTTTTTCATCAAAGACAGCTTGAAGTCTGAAATGTATTTAAAAAGCGAATACGCAAATATTATATGTTCTGCCGTTGTGTCCTCATTGAAGATTTTTGAATAATAGGTGTCAGATTCCCACAATTCCGTTTTCCCATTATAGGCGAGTCCAGGATATTGATGAAAGGCAGCCAATGATTGGGTAACTTTTTCAAATGGTAAATAATTTTGTGGTCGTCTAATCTTATCTTCATCGCCGCCTCGTCTACCGCCTGTGTAAACTACGCTCTCCTTGTATTTCTCAAATTCTTTACGCAGCTTTTCTTGATATTGGTCTGTACTTCTAAAATCAGACGGAGAAATTTTGTTTTGACTGTTGTTGTATCTGATGATATTTCTTACTGTTGCCTGATTATTTGACTTTATGAAACGTGCCGATACAAAACCATTAGCATTAGGTGCTACTGCTAATGACCCTATCGCGCCTGTCGTTTGGGCGCCATTTACGATTGAAATACCATTAATTTTCAGTTTTTCTATTCTTTTCTTGGATGTGTCATATATTGGTTCAAAATCATTGACAATTGCTGTTATGCCATTATTGTATACCCAAAACATATTAGGTAATTTTTGCGCCGTTTCTTTAATGCTGTTATTAATATTAGAATCACTTTTTCTGCTTCCTAAATAATCTCTGACGTTGGCTGAAAAAAGAGGCTTCCTATATGTTTTCGAAACCTCATAAAGCCATTTTATCGGAATTGAGGTAGAAAATGCATCCCAATCACCTTCTTTGAGAGAATAACCCCCTGGGATGTCTATTGTAAATGTGTTCGTGACTAAAATAATGGCCTTTGATGACATATACCAGCTATCTATTGTTTCAAGATCTACCTCGGCAGTTTTGACATTAATTGACGTATTTTCTGTGTAATACGTTTTTAAAGCATTGGAAACAGTTTTTCCGACGATTTCTAACTCATCTGTAACGTTTTTGGATTCATGGCAATTATGCAAAAACCAAAATTCAATTGTATCAATTTGCATATTTTTGATCGCATTTCTTAATTCAATGGCAGCATCCTTTATTGTTTCAGGTATTTTTTTAATATCACTTGATAATAACCAGCCTGCAGCCGTATTCAAGTCTGATGCTTTGTTAGCTTTTGCCTCTTTTTTAATTTTCTGTGCGTAGTAGCTTTGGGTAATAATTGCTGTTCTTGCATCATAATTAACAAAAATTAAATCGCATTTTTTATCATTGTTCGCTTCAACCATATTCTCAGAAGCAAAAGAATCGATGTCTTCAATGTCAAACTTTAGTTCAAAAGCATAGAGCAACAAAGCATTGCTGCCGAATTTTCTCAAGTCTGTACGCGTTTGAAAGTTTTTTAAAAAAATTGGTACCGATTTCATTTTAGATGTCTATAGGGCCGACCCCAAATTACCTGTAGATTGATTGCATGTGGCCATTCGATATGTCTGTATGAGACAATGAATATTTTAGTCTCTCGGCGACGCCTATAATTCTCCTTTCTTTAATATGTGATATTATGCATTTTAGAAACTGGCTTACTATAATCAAACCCTCATCTCTGTCAATGGGATTTTATAAATCACCTAAATATCATGACATCTGAACTCGCGTCTATTCTTTATACTGCAAGCGTATTATCGGTGACAACCATCCCGCTATAGGTCAGGCGCGATTATCGCCGGTACATAGCCAACTTCATCATATTTCTAAAGCGCAATGTTGTGCTATACACTGTTGAGTATTTCTAAATAGAAAAGCAATCCAATTTTTTTACATGGATCCGCTATTTCAAACATTCGGCATATTTCTTTTTAACTTCATTAGCTTCGGTAAAAGTGTCTCCGGTAATGTGATATAGTTCATTATAGAGAGAATTTTTTTCGATAATTCTGTCATTGTATATAGCTCTAACGATAATGCATTTCTTTTCCCCTGGGTCACTTTCTCCCGCGGCCTTTTTCATGATTTTGTTGAGCGCCGACTGTGATAGTATATTTTTCTTGAGGTCATCAACAAGTTTGTTTGCTTCTGTGGAAACCGCAGCTTCCTCTGAGGCAGTTTTCAACCACTCAGTGAAAGTAGAGATTTTATCCTCAACAGGCTTTTCAGTTGTTCCGACCGATCTTGATACAGAAAGAACTATGTGAGTGTGGAACGGATATTGGGCTAGGATTGTATACCCTTGTGGATAAAGATAAATCGGATAATGCGGGTATATCAGGTCTGATCCGGCACCTTTGCACGCGTCTCTTCCTTCCATTTCCTCATTGTTGTACCGTACGCTCTCGCAGTAAATTTCCACAAGCGTATCGCCAAGAGTTCCCAATATATCGAAATCTCCTATCTTATCGCCAAGAAGCTTTCTGTAATTTGGTGCGGTTTTGTCGGCTTTCGGGAAGGCCAGAACCTTATGCCGGAATTCGGAAGCCTTAGTGCCGTTTATGGTGTCGAGCACAGAAGAATGCTTCGAATCGTCCTTTTCATAATCCTCAGACTTTGAGTACAGGTAAAATTGATTCATGTCAACAACTTTGCTGCCGAGGTCATACCTGTTTTTGCTGTCGGGACTCAAAAAGTCCAGGGCGGTAAATTTTTCTCTTCCATCCAGAAGCTCAGGCCTATATATGTATGAATGGTAGAGCTTGTTGTCGTAAAGGTTGAATCTCATATCATCCACTGATGGTGGTCTAGTTGCAATTGGGGTCTTTTTGTTAACATCTTTGCTTTGGAAGCGGTCTTCCTGTAGTAGCAGTATGTAATTTCCGTAAAGGAGCGGCGTCGTATTGACAGACTGTCCTTTATTTGTCATCGTAAGTTCGAAAGTCCGGTCGAAGATTATGTCGTCTTCGTTTGAGGAGATGATAAACTGGGCCAAATCTCCGGCAATCTTTATAGCCGCGGTGTATTGTGGTTGGATCGTAGCTGCGATACCAGCCGTTTGCTTGATCAGATTTTTCATTGCCTCGTTTTCTATTTTGTCAATCTCGATCATGACGATCCTCATCCTGAGGTTTTCCCCTATGA
Organism: Desulfobacterales bacterium; assembly: GCA_020056865.1. The sequence continues at coordinate 1,056 of JAGVGX010000118.1, read as the reverse complement.
GTTTCTCAGGGCCGATGATCGTAATGTCATCCAAGGCCAGTGAAGTGCCGAGGGTTTGCGACTTGCTCGCGTAAACGAGTAGGTCTTCCTTGTGCTTATTCCCACATGCAAAGGACAGGATAAATGCAACCTCACCCTTCTTCCCGATTTCTTTGAAATACTTAATGAAGACATTCCGGAGAGTCACCTTTACAAAATCTTTTTTTGTGACAATTCTGTCGTGTCCATCAAGACCGCTCACGTCGTTTTTCTTTCTGACTGGAACCCATTCCCTCATTTGCTTGTTTTTGTCGTTTGAATAGTCTCCGATTTTATAAGAGGTTCTGTCTTCACCATTCGGCGCCCAAGCATCATCTACTCGGTAGATATACAACTCGCCTGTGTACCCCCCCATGCCTCCGAAAAGCTTTCTGTCCGTCTTCGCGCCATTACATCCCTGAAGTATAAGTACCGAGCAAAACACAAACAGAAAATGTCCTAAAGCTATTAATCTGCAAGTATTCATAACTGCTTTCCTCCTTATTGACGTATTGTCAGATCTTTTTTTGGGCAATTGGTGTATGACGGCGGCCCAAATCCCGAAGCATTTCCAAGCCTTTCTTTGTGACCGAGAGACTGATGCGGACAACTGATGCGATGATTGCGTTATGTACTGCTGAGAAGAGGGGGATTGACATCGAAATCCGGACGGCATTGGCGACAGGTATGCGAGGTGTATGCTCATTAGAATAAACCTTCGGATAAATCGGCATATTCACTCCCTATTGTTAGTAATTAACCGACTTAGGAATTGCTTACTATAAGCAAACCCCTAATTTCTGTCAATAGAATTTTTAGGTCTTGTCAAGGCAAAGTAGAAATGTCCGGTTTTATGGAACGACGTGATTGTCACGTTCCGACACGTCGGGAATCGTAATGGCACTCTGAATTAAGAATAAGAAAATGTTACGATATTATCATGCAATTTGTTGATTATACGAAAATCTATGTTAAGGCCGGAGATGGCGGAAGGGGATGTGTTGCCTTCAGAAGGGAGAAGTATGTCCCGAGAGGAGG
>JAGVGX010000289.1 GCA_020056865.1 Desulfobacterales bacterium | reverse complement strand
GAAGACCTGGTTATTGCATCCTCCTTATGCTGAATGGAGATGGCATATGGATATGGACTACAGTCCGTGGTATGAGGATATGAAAATATTCAAGCATAAGGAATTGGGAAAGAAAGACTGGGATGAGGTTATGCAGAAGGTGCTGGAAGAAATAAATTCTCCTTGCTTAATAAGCAAGGAGAATTTATTATTAATTATGAACACGATTCAAAACCTGAACGTATGAATTTCCTATGATGAGAAATGTAATCATTCATTGTCATATATTTAAAAATGCCGGACATACATTCGACACCGGTCTGAAGAATAATTTTGGAGATTCTTTTCTTGTGCACCGGGATGCTGAAAAGATGAAAAGAGGCGCCGCATACCTGGGCCCTTTTATCAGTGAAAATCCAAACCTGAAAGCGCTTTCAAGCCATCATATAAGATTCCCGCTTCCTGAAATTCAGCATGTAAAGCTGCTGCCTGCAATTATACTTCGACATCCCGTAGACCGGCTTGGATCGATTTATCTCCATGAACGGAAACATGAGGCGCCTTTATCCGATGATGCCGGGGTCAAAAAGATCTCGTTCCAGAAATATATTTTACAGCAGATCACATCCGGGAGAAATGAAATTATAAATAATTTCCAGACCCGTTTCTGTACGGAAGGATACCCCCAGGATATAAATGAAAAAGAGTTTAAACTTGTATCAGACCGTATCAGAAGTATGCCTTTACTGGGCCTTGCAGATTATTATGATGAGAGCCTGGCGCTTTTTGAAGAGGCCTTGAGGCCTTATTATCCGGACATTGACCTCTCTTATGCCGGACACAATATAACGCTTTCAGGAGAGAAAATACTGGAGCCCCGGGTGAGGGCCATATTGGACGCGCTCGGTCTCGAAGCGCTGGATGCGATGCTGGCTTCCAATCACTGGGATCTTATGCTTTACCTTGAGACAAAAGCAATAATTGGAAAACGTATGCAGGAAACTCCTGATTTTAACTCCAAACTGAATGATTTTTACAGAAGGTGTCTGTTACAGAAACATGTTAAAATCCAATGATGAAAAGTCAAGAATATAGACCCTGACCCTTTGCATCCGCCCCCCGCAAACTTCTTGATTAAACAAGCCTGTGCAATTTATTATAAGACATACATCTGTTCAAAACGATTTTTCCTGAACAGCATATAAAGAATTAGAATGAGAACTAACAAATTATTGTTTCGTAAGTTGTCATTCCTGCGAAGGCAGGAATCCGGACGCTAAAGAACGGGGGGCCCGATTAAGCCAGTCCCCGCAGGTTGTAAGCGGGGAAATTTCGTGCATGACAGAGGATAGAAACAACTGGATTCCCGCTAAAAACATGCAGGAATGACGCCTCTAAAAATGTACAGATTATTATGAGAACCTTAAAATTAAACTATGACAGCTTTAAATTTTAATAGGTTACAAGAAGCCGTTTTGCCTGTATTCGAAAAGCATCGTGACAGAGGTGTATTCTCATATCTTTTTGGATCAGCGTCAAAAGAGGACATGCAGCCTCTAAGCGATGTTGATATTGCCGTTTATTTTTCACACGGCACAAGCGATTTTTTCACCGACCCGGATCTGAGAGAAGGTTTAATCCGTGCAGCTTGGATTTTCCCTTTCATCACTTCTATACGACTGGATCATCTCGTCACCAGTTCAATTTTTGACCGATCAGAATTTAATCTATCTCTTCCGGCTTTTTCATTATTAAGGCATTCTTTTTTTATCGAATGCGCCTGGGCCAAATGTAATCAATTGATTTTTGATCATTTTGCACCTATTAAACAAGACATGCACCATGCTTTGTTATCACATGTATTTAACTTTGTTCTGAGTGGCCGATACAATAGATTTTAACTGCACTTATAGAATTAAGCAGGCGGAAGAAACTCTCTCAGCTATCAAAGAATTCGCAGACTGAAAGAATTTTGCGGATTGCTTGAAGGAGGATGATTGAGAGTTGTAGATGATATGGATGGAAGAATGGGAAGTGAAGAAGCAACAGACTGTTGAAAGACTAAATTCTTACAAAACATTTTTACCGCAGTGTAGATTTTATTGAAAGTAAAATGAATATATTTTTAAATTTTTCACCAGGTTCAATAGGCGGTCCATCAATTTTTGCCACAAGATTTTATGAAATATTTTCAAAAAATAAACATAATTTATCTTTACATCTTACAGAAAGTTGTAATGCAGCATTATGGTCCATATCTCCTCCGGATTTATCCCAAATTCAATTTTGTAAGGATAACAAAATAATTTCATTATACAGAATTGCAGGAGTTTATATTCCGGAGTTTTATAGGCAGATGAACGAACCAAATCCCGGAGTTGCTTATAATGAGGCAGTTAAAAACATATTGCCCCATATAGAACAGATTATTTTTCAAAGCATCTGGTCAAAAGAAACCATTTGCGGCACGCTTGAATTCGAACCTAAAAACTATCGAATAATTTACAATGCAACTGATATAGAGTTTTTTAAGCCTGCAAAGAATATTCCCGAAATCAAAACTAAAGATGATTATATTTATATAATTTGCACTGGCTCTTTAAGAAGAAATTTTCGCATTAATATACCTTTTGGGATTCTTAAACGTTTGCCGTTAAAAGCCAAGTTGATTTTTGTTGGCAGCATAGATAACGAGTGCAAATCTGAATTAAACAAAATATCTGAATCCAAGTATTCTGACAGGGTTATATATATTCCTCATATGGACAATCGCAAGTTACTGGAATATCTTCAATTATCCGATATCATGCTACACCCAGTTCAGGGCGATGCGTGTCCCAATTCTGTAATAGAAGCATTAAGCTGCGGAATTCCTGTTGTTTGCGGAAGCTGGGGGGGGCAAGCTGAGTTGATAGGGAATGGCGGGAAAGTGGTGACCAATCATAAAAAGTGGGATTACAGTGAAGCTTTCGCTGAAGACTGCTGCAAGGCCCTTGAAGAAATAGCTGCAAATCTTGATGAATATAAAATCAATGCCAGAAAAAGAGCGGTAGAAAAGTTTAATCTGCAAAGATTATACAACGAATATTATGAGGTGATGCAAAATGACCCCACAAAGAGCAATATGGAATAACCCAAAGTTTCAACATCCGGAATTTTCCGGGCAATTATTCACTCTTGTCAGAATTAGTATAATGGATTTCATTATTGAAAACCGTCATATGATGAAAGGTAAAATTCTTGACCTTGGGAGCGGAGATTGGTTGTTTTGTAAATATTTGCTTGATGGAGAAGATTATACAAGAGCTGATTTTTATCGAACTGAAACTGTAGATATTGTTACAAATATCATGGACATGAAGGAAATAGAAAATCAAACTTATGATACAATCATTTGCACGGATGTACTGGAACACATCTGTAATCCATTTAAAGCATTTGATGAACTCAGTAGAATAATTAAGAAAAACGGCATGTTGTTTTTAACAACACCTTTTAACTTCTGGTTGCACGGTGAGCCCTTCGAGAGAGGATTGGATTACTGGAGACTAACAGATCAAAGTTTAAAGTATTTGCTTAGAAATTGGGAAAGCGCTGAGATCACATTTGCAGGGCAGGAAAGAGAGCCCTTGAACTGGCTGGTTGTTGCGAGAAAATAATAATGAAACGCATATTATTAGTCCCCAATATCCTTACAACGGCTCTTGGCATTATCGCAAAAAACATTAAGAAATTTTGGAATTATCAGAAATGTCCTGCAAGCATTGATATTCTTACGACTGAACAATTATTGGAGAATTATAAAATTGAAAAAGAATATGATGTCATCTTTCCTATGTATTACATTGATGCCATTAGGCTAATCAATTTTTTAAATCCCCAAAAAATAATAACCGGGATTCACTCTCATAATATTTGGGACAATAATTTAACAACACCTGAACAAGATGCCCAACCACCTGATGATTTATGTTTATTTTTAAATTCATTAAAGAGTACAAATGTAATAAGCAAGCGTCTATTCACCATATTTAACACGAAAGTCAAGAATATGAAATACACCAGATGCGGAGTTGACACAAACGTCTTTTTTAAAAAAGATATTAAAAAAACCAACTCATTTATCGTCGGATGGGTTGGAAACATTAATCCGGATTATCACGGGGGAGCAAAAGGATTTTATGATATCGTTAAGCCGTTATCTGAAAAAATGAGCAATGTCGGGTTTTATTTTGCTGACTGGTCTAACTCCATAATTAGTCAGGAAGAAATGAATAATTTCTATAATTCAATAGATGTTCTAATCGTAGCTTCAATTAAGGAAGGTCAGCCAATGCCGCCGGTTGAGGCAGCTGCATGCGGAATTCCCACAATTTCTACAAAAGTCGGCATTATTCCTGAATTGATAGAAGATGGAATAAATGGTTATATTATTAATAGAAGCATCGATGAATTTGAGCGAATTATTAACTACTTAAGTGCAAATAGAAAAGTTCTTGCGAAGATGAGGAAAGATTGTCTCAGAATAATTAATGAAAACTGGAGGTGGGAACTGGTTATAGATCAATGGATGAGTTTTATATATCAATAAATATGCCTGACAGATGATATATGAATAACATTAATTCGCAAGATATTTTTGCGATTTTTCTTGCAGTATCTCTTCTATAACATTAACGAGAAAAGGAAATGAATAACGAAAGACTAAAATGTCCCAAATTCGAATATGGTTTTTATTCCGATTCGTTAAAAGAGTGTTTCGAAAAATTTGGCGCTATTTTTAATCTGCCAATTGTTGAAGATCCTTATCGTGAAATGGAATCACACTATCAATCTGGTAATATTCTGGATATAGGCTCCGGGAAAGAAAAAGTGTTTTTAACTCTTATAAGTAGTAAGTTAACAACTGGAAAATATTATTCTTTAGATACTGATCCTCAGGGAAATTTTGATTTTAATACAATCGACGACATACCGGACGACTTAAAATTTTCATTAATCATAGCTAACCAGGTTCTTGAACATCTCGATATTCAAGAGAGCATAGGATTGATGTATAAAGCATCTTCACATCTTGAATCAGAAGGAAAATTAATTGCAACTGTTCCCAATATAGCTCACCCAATCAGACAAATTTCCAATATAACCCATAGAACTGCATGGGGATATAATAGCTTATATATGCTTTTTAAATATGCTGATTTAAATGTAGTTAAAATAGCTCGTTACTCAAAAAGGCATCCTGAAGGTTATAACGAAGTTTTACTGACCGAACAGTTGAGTAAACTTTACGGAATAGACTGGTGCGATAGCATCTTGACTTTGGGTAAAAAAGAATAAATGGTGGATTAGATCAAATGGAGGCAGCGCCTTTTTGCACAGGTTTTATAAAAGAACATCTATTCCTCGACGGGGCATCTTATGAAATATTTAAGAAGCAAACCGTTTTTGAATTGCCAAATGCGCCACGTTTAGCTGTGGTATCATGTCTTCCCTCTGTGCGCACTATTCCCTTGCTTATGCTGTGTATTAAGACCATAAAAAATTTAACCGTTACTCCTTACGAATTATGGATTGTCGATAATAACTCTCCATTTGAAAATATTAAATGGCTATTGGAAGAGGAAGGATTAAACATAATTCTTAATAGAACAGGTATTGAGAAGGGGGGAAGCTATGCCAATGCGATCGGGTTAGAGTTAGTCGCCCAAAGCATTTCTCCTGCTACTAAATATTTCATGTCTCTGCATCAAGATTGCGCCCCATGCAAACAAGGCTGGCTTGATTACTTACTATCCAAATTAAATAAAGAAGTTAAGGCGGCAGGGGTGAGATTGGACAAGACAAGAATAAAAGACGGGATTCTTCATGTTTTGGGATATGTGATCGATTTTCAAATATTTAAAGCTTTAAATCTTGATTTTTTCCCCGAGCTCCCATTCTATGATGTTGGTGATAAAGCCATCGTAAAATTAAAAGAAGCCGGCTATAAAATATTTGCTTCTCCAAATACCTTGTGGGACAGGTCATTGGTCGAAAAAATACCTGTCAGTTCCCCTTTCAGGAAACTTAATGTTGATAGAAGTTTTGATGACAACGGAGATGTTTTTTTCCTTCATCTGGGAAGAGGTGTGGAAAAATCGCAAGGCAAACATATCAATCCTGATAAATCTATAGAGCGTTGGAAAGAATTTATTAACAGCTATCTGTTGCCAAATCAAACATAAAAGGACGATATAATGAAAAAGCCTAAAATTGTTTTTACGTTATTTGATTTCTACATCGGCGGCATAGAATCATTTCTTTATAATCTTGCCAATAAACTTAATACCAAATATGAATTCTTTTTTCTGGCTACTCACGTGCCTAAATTTCAGGCAAAATTTTACGATGTTGGCAATCCGATCTTCATACCATTTAATAATCCAGAAGAAATTATAGATTTTTTCAAGCGCATAAACCCGGATATTGTCCAAATTCACAACGATGATTTGCCCTTAAAATGTGCTTTGGCTGCCGGAGTGAGCAATTTAATTGAAAGAACTGACGGGACAAGAAGCTGCACAAGACTGCCCAAGGACAATTTCAGATATGTTATAGCCTCAAGCAATGGAACAATTGAAATGATTTCAAAGTACATTTCCAAAGAAAACATACGGCTTATTTATAACGGGATCGATTTGAATTACGTAGCTGCTTTAGAAAGAACGAGACTCTTTGATAAGGATTGTTTTGTAGTTGGCCGAAGTTGTCGTTTTGGACGCGGGAAAAATCTGCAATTACTCATTAATGCAATAAAAATACTTTCAATAAAATATGAAAATATACGGTTAGTTCTTATTGGTGGAAATTCCGAAATGCCCGGCGCTGAAGATATGGAAGCGGAATTAAAAGTCATGTCTTCAGGCTTTGAGAAGTATATACACTTTCTCGGCAATATGGAAGAACCGCAGCAAACAATAAAGGGGTTTGATGTTGTAACATGTGTATCTAACTCATTAAATGAAGGCATTCCTAATAGTCTGATGGAAGGAATGGCCACAGGAATTCCAGCGATTGCAACTGACGTTGACCAAATAAATGAGTTAGTTATCAATAACGATAATGGTTTTTTGATTGAAGAAAATAACCTTGAGCAATTGATTAATGCATTAGAGAAATACTTATTGGATCCAATGTTAAGAGAGCATCATGGTCGAAATGCTTATAAGACCATAAAAGAACAGTTCAATATGAAAGACAGTGCTTTGGCATATGACAAACTTTATCAAGAGATTTTTAACTCTTAATGGATCCGAAGGCGTTATAAAGCGGAATCTAATCAATGAATACCAATACAAATAATTATATAACCTCGGGAAATCCCCAAATAAGTGTAGTTATGTCAGTCTATAACGGTGAGAAATATTTAGACATTGCTGTTAAAAGTATTTTAAAACAGACCTTTCAGGATTTTGAGTTCATAATAATTAATGACGCTTCATCTGATAATACGGAGAAAATCCTCCGGCAGTTTGATGATCCCCGAATTAGAATTATTACAAACCATGAAAATCTTGGTCTTACAAAATCACTTAACATCGGCATTAAGGCTGCACGTGGAGAGTATATTGCACGTATGGATGCTGATGATTTCTCCCACCCTCGCAGATTCGAAAAACAAATAGCCTTCTTAAAGAGAAATAAGGGATGTCTCGTTGTTGGAACATTCATGAGCATGATTGATGAAAATGGGAAAAAACATGGCGTTTGGGGACAATACGAAAAATTTGAAGATATCAAAAAAGGATTACTGATTCAAAACGAAATTGGACATGGTTCCACAATGTCGAGACGTTCAGTCCTTGAAAAAGTTGGTTATTACAATGAAAATTTCTTGTATGCTCAGGATTATGACCTCTGGTTAAGGCTTTCAGAGCTTGGAGAATTAAGAAATTTACCTGAGGAACTTTACTCTCTTCGCTACTGTCAAGGATGTATTTCTATTGACAAGAAAGATATTCAGGCAAAATATGCCTCTTTGGCACTAGAAGAGGCAATCATCCGGCAATCAAAGGTACCTCTTAAAAAAAATAACCAACATACGCTATCCATTGTTCATATTAACACACATGATGAAGCCGGCGGCGCCGCTAAAGTTGCCTGGCGTCTTGCTGAAGCTCAACGAAATGCAGGGCATCATGCAGCGATGCTTGTAGGCAATAAGATGGGTAATTCAGAACACTCTTTTTCATTCCCTGTTGAGGCTGACTCTGTTCTTCAGGCCAGATGCCAACAGGAGGGCAGGCTATTTTATGAGTTCCAGGGGAGTCATAAACTGGTATATCACCCGATGGTCCAATCAGCGGACTTACTCCATTTCCACAATTTACATGGAGGCTACTTTAACCCCTTCTCCGTTTCAGCCCTTTCTCACCTGAAACCAAGTGTTTGGACGCTTCACGATATGCAATCATTTACAGGACATTGCGCTCATTCATTCGACTGTGATAAATGGTTGACGGGCTGCGGTGAGTGTCCATACATTACAACTGAACCCGCGTTGAGGATTGACACATCCGCACAACTCTGGAAGGATAAAAAACTAATTTATGACCACTCCTACTTGTGGATTGTCGCACCTTCGCAATGGCTGAAGACAAAAATTGAACAAAGTGTTTTACGAAATCATCAGGTAAAATTGATTTACAACGGCATAGATACTGACATTTTTCATCCTTACGATAAGAAGGAGGCAAGAAGAAAATACGGCATTTCTGAAACCGCTTTTGCAGTCGGCGCTGTTTCCCATGGAGGGACGTTGGACAATCAGTGGAAGGGCGGAAGCTATACTCAGTCCGCACTGGAAGCGCTGTGGGCAAAAAATCCAGACTGTATATTCGTGAATATCGGCTCTTACAGCAAATCAGATAATTCACGCATCATTAATATACCCCACATAAGTGACGAAGCCGAGCTGTCGCAGGCTTATTCGGCGCTGGATATATTTTTGTATACATCGATCGCAGATAACTGTCCTTTAGTAGTTCTCGAAGCATTGTCCTGTGGAGTTCCCATTGTAACGTTTAATACCGGCGGCATACCCGAGCTTGTCCGTGACGGCAAAGACGGATTTGTCGCTGAACTCAGAGATGTCGAACAGCTTGTAAGGTCGTCTGAACTACTATATGTCCGTCCGGAACTGCGGGTTCAATACAGTGCGAATGCGCGTAACCGGGCTGTATCAAATTTTGAACATCAAATCGTCGCCCGTCATTATGAAGAAATATACAACCAATGCATTGAAGCTTATAAAAATAAACAACAACAGATTAAACTTTTTTCTTTATCTTCTTTGCCGGAAGTTGTTCTTACCCCTGCATTCCTCGCTGCAGAAGATTCCAAGACTGAGATGCAAGAACAACAAGAAGATCGAGGAGATCTTCACCTCTCTGACCAAGTAGATGTAAGCATCGTCATCGCTACAAAAGACCGGGCGGAACTCCTTGACGAAATGCTCATAAGCCTGGAATATGCCGCACAGGGGGTCAGGTATGAAGTCATTGTGGTTGAGGGCGGATCTTCCGATGATACGCTCGAAGTTTTAAAGAGCCATGGAGTAGAGAGAGTTTACAGCGAGGCCGAATATCTCGGCGGAAGGAGGCATACATGGCCGCAATTGTATAATTTCGGCTTTTCGCAAGCGAGCGGAAGATGGGCGATGTTTGCGAGCGATGACATTGTTTTCGAGGAATCCTGCATCAGCCGGGCCCTTAAAATTCTCAAACAACAACCGCCGAATGTTGCAGGCGGGATATTTTTCTATAAGAACGAGGTTTCCGAACCCGGATGGGATGACTATGGAATAGACTACACGTTCGGACAAAAACTGCTGATGAATTACGGCCTGCTGCGTCTGGAGCAGTTTTATGAAGTCGACGGGCTGGATGAGGAATATAAGTTCTACTGTGCGGACGGAGATATCTGTTTTAAGCTTTATGAGAACGGAAAAGAGATTATTCCTTTGTCTGACTGTTTCGTTATCCATAACAATGTCATGGACAGCCTAAAGCAGTCGAACATCAAAAAAGCTGATGAGGATATTCGGCTCTATACTCAGCGCTGGGGGCATTACGGCCCTTTGCCAAAAGATCCGGGTAAAAGGAGATTGATGCGGAAGGTATTCAATGCAACACCTGAGCCTGATAAAGAACCGATCCTTTCAACACCTGCCTATAGCCTTGATCAGATAAAAGATTCAGGATTGTGGTCCGAAGGGCGACCCCTCCGCCTCCATCTTGGCTGCGGGCAGAACCACTTCGACGGATATGTCAATATTGATTATCCTCCCACTGAACATACAGTGCAGTCAGCCCCGAAGGCGGATATATTTACCGACATTACCGAATTGAATTTCCCCGAAGAGAGTGTTGATGAGATCAGGCTTCACCATGTTTTTGAACATTTTGACCGTCCTACAGCGCTCGCCCTTTTATGCAAATGGCATCAATGGCTGAAAATAGGCGGCATGCTGACGATCGAAACACCAGATTTAGCTGCAGGTTCAGTTATAATCCAATCCGCTGATTATTCATATAAACAAAAACAGGTTGTGCTGCGTCATCTCTTTGGTTCTCATGAAGCGAAGTGGGCTGTCCACTACGACGGCTGGTATGAAGATAAATTCCGTCACATATTGGAATCACTGGGTTATGGCAATTTGTCTTTTGAGTGCAGTCAATGGAAAATGCTTCACAACATTACAGTTCATGCACAGAAACTGACCAATACTGATCTAATATTTCTTTTGACAGCAGCCAGGAACGTGCTCGGCGACAGCGTGGTTGATGACTCAGATACCGAATCGAGGCTTTTACAGGTATGGCAAAGTAAACTGGATTCCCATCTGAATGCAGATGAAAACAATCAAAAACCTCCGGAAGTCTCAATATTCATTCCGGTTTATAACGGTAAAAAATACCTTGCTGAAACTCTTGACTCGTTACTGACACAGACTTTCCAGGATTTCGAGATTGTTATTTCCGATGACGGTTCAACAGACGGGACGCTGGAGGTCGCCAGGTCGTTTGCAGCGCGTGATAAGAGCGTAAAGGTTATATCTTTACCTCACGGAGGCGAAGTCAAAGCACGAAATGAGGCAATCAAACATACCAATCCCGGTTCGAAATATCTTTTGAACCATGACAGTGATGATATTTCTTTGCCGGATAAGCTTGGAAAACTTGTCAACTATCTTAAAACGCATTCCAACATTGCAATTGTTGGATGTTTTGCAGAGTATTTTGATGACCAAAACAATATCAAGGGGCAACCTCGGATTGAATGGCAGACTGACCGGATTCGCGCAACATTCGGTGAAATGAATTCAATGATTAATAGCGCTGCTCTGATGCGCCGTGAGGTCTTCGGGAAAATCGGCGACTATCGTGAAGAGTTTCGCAGCGTGGATGACTATGACTTCTTTTCACGCGCCTTAATGGCGGGATTTGAGATGGCTAATATTCCGGAAGTCCTCCACAAAATACGTCTGCACTCTAACAGCATAGGCAGCACAAAGGCGCAAATACAGGCTGAACTTGCAAAGAAGATTCAAAACAATTACAAGGCATATCTAATAAATTCTCATGCTGAAAACCATAGTGAGGGTTTAAGCAATAATAAGGTAAAAAGTAAAAATCTCTCCATCCTGCACACCGTAGAATTCTATTATCCTCACGTCGGCGGAGCGGAAACAGTTGTTCAGCAGATATCGGAAAGACTTGCGAAACGGGGACATCATGTCGAAGTCGCAACAACGCTTATCCCGGAAAGGACTTTTCAAGAGCTGAGCGGCGTGCACGTTCACGGCTTTGAAGTCAGCGGCAGCATAGCAAACGGGATTCAGGGTCAAGATATTATGCGCTATCAGGAATTCCTGCTCAAACATCCGTGCAACGTCATGATGAACTATGCAGCCCAGCAGTGGGCGACCGACCTCGCCTTTAATGCCGTAGAACAGACAAGGAACCGGAGGGTCAATATCATCGCACCCTGCGGATATTCAGCGCTGACTGACAGCAGGACGCTCAGGTGGCATAATTTCGAGCATTATTTCAACTGCATTATTCCAAGATTCATTCCTCTATATGACGCCGCGATTTACCATTCAGCTCTGTATAAAGATTACGAATACGCGCAGGATCACGGTTTTTCAAACAGCGTTGTCATCCCTAACGGCGTCGCTGAAGAAGAGTTTACGAGAAAAAACAGGATCGACTTCAGGCAAAAATATGGTGTCGATACAAGATACTTCGGGCTTTGCGTTGCTAACTTTTTTGAAGGAAAAGGTCATGACCGGGTTATTGAATGTGTAAAGCAAATGAACCGTAAGGATTTTATACTGGTATTTATAGGGAAGGAAGGCGGCGAGCTGCAAAAACTTAGATCTCAGGCTAAAGACCTGAATGTGCGCTTCTGCGTCAACATCCCGCGTGAAGATACATTGGCAGCGTATCATGAGGCGGATATATTTCTGTTCGGTTCGTATATTGAAGCTTCTCCGCTTGTAATCATCGAGGCCAAGGCGTCAAAAACTCCGTTTGTTTCCACCGACTGCGGAAATGTAAGGGAGTGGCATGGAGGGATCGTCTGCGCTTCGGAGGAGATGGCTGCAAACGCAAACAGGATTCTTGACAACGAAGGGCTCAGAAAACAGCTTGCTACGGAAGGCTGGCAGGAATGGAAAAATAAGCTTACATGGGAATCGGTTGTAGACAGATATGAAGACCTGTATCTTAGGAAACATCAAGAGAAGTGTGGATATGAAAAAAGTTTATCTGAAATTGCAGCGCTGCCTGAGTCGTCTGTCACAGGTGTTGTCTTCAGCAAAGACCGCCCGTTGCAGCTTGATGCAACACTGCGCTCCCTGTTCCTTCACTGCATGGATGCAAATACCTTATCCCTAAAAGTCCTTTACACAACTTCTGATTCAATGCATCAAAGAGCGTATGAGTATCTGATCAGTAAATACACTGCAGTAAGTTTTATAAGAGAGCAGGACTTCCAGCAGGACCTGCTGTCTTTACTAAGCGGTTCCGATTATATTTTGTTTCTGGTTGATGACAATATCTTTGTCCGGGATTTCAGGATAGCCGATGTTATAAAGAGCTTATCGGACAACTCCGCTGCACTTGGCTTTTCTCTCAGGCTTGGCAGGAACACTACATACTGTTATGCCCTCGACAAAAATCAAAAGTTGCCGGAATTTCAAAT
>JAGVGX010000205.1 GCA_020056865.1 Desulfobacterales bacterium | reverse complement strand
GTCCAGTCATTCCACGCTTTAGGGCCTGTTGATATTGAATCTGCAACCGTCAATAGATAAAGCATTTTTAGGCATTCAACATCCGCTATTTTTCTTGCGCAATTGATGGCTGTCTGCTCTTCGTAAATATCTCTTCGCGTTGCGGTTTTAATTAAATACAGATGGTGTTCAATCATAAAAGACACCACCTGGATATCGGCTTTCTTATACCCTTTTTTTGCCAGAATCTTCTCTGAAATTAAAGCACCTATCTTTGCGTGGTTACCCTCTTCTTGTCCTTTACCTATATCATGCAGCAACGCTGCCCACATCAGCAACCTCTTGTCTTTCAACCCTTTATACAAGGACCTGCAAAGAGGGTTTTGGGTGATATCATCTGATGTACCAAAGGTTTTAATGGTCTCAACGGTTTTAAAGCTGTGTTTGTCAACAGGATAAAGATGATACTGGTCATACTGAATACGATTTGCAATTTCCTTTATCTCAGGAATAAATTTTTCCAGAAAACCGGCACGGTGCATTTCATCCAAAACATTAAAAGATGTTGACCGAGCCAGCAAAATTTCCTCAAACGATTTAACAGCCGGATCAGAAGATGCAAATGTATCGTCAACAAGATAGGAAAACTCTCCAACAACCCGATTGGCCTCGGAGCTTAAAGGGATATCAAGCAATACACTTTCCTCAAATATTTTTATCAATAATTCTGGAGAATCAAGTATCTTTTTTGTAAACGTGGTAAAAAACAGCCTGTCCCTTTTAATGTTCAAACCCGCAACTTTTGTTTGTTTTTTCTTTCTTTTTATTATCTTTTTGCTTTCCGTATAGCCTTGTTCATAAAGAAACATCTGATGCTGATGTTTGATATAATCCATCTGGCCGTGCAGCTTCCCTAAAAAACGCTCTACACCGTGCTGGCCGTTTTCGTATTTAAAATGAAGTATATCAGCAAGCTGTTCCTGATTTTTAAAACGCAGTTGATCACACTTTCTTTGTGTTAATTGATGGAGATGGTTTCTCACACGCCAAACAAAAATAAGCGCACGATGAAGCGACTGGTACTCTTCTTGAGATAAATAACCAAAACGCTCAAGATCCCGTGGCTGTTTTATATTTGACTTGATTTTGGCAATCCACAACATGGTGTGATAATCTCTTAATCCGCCATGACCTTCTTTTAAATTGGGTTCTAAAAGATAGGTTGAATCACCAAACCTGCGATGTCTCTCTCTATTCGTATCAACCAGCCAGGATATAACTTTTCGGGATCGTTTAAGGATTATTTTTTTATACATCTGGTCCATAAGATTTGAATATAACAAAGAAACGCCACAGACAAATCTTGCATCAAGCATCGCGGTCAGAGTCTCAGGCTCTGTTTCGGCAATCTGTATACAGTCTTTTACAGATCTGGTTGCATAACTTACATCAAGGCCTATGTCCCACAATGGATATATGACTTCGCGAATAAGCTCTTCTGCATCTTTTGGGATGTTCTTTTCAAAAAGCAAAAGCAGGTCAATATCTGAATATACACACTGTTCTTCCCTGCCATACCCACCAAGGGCCAGGATAGCATAAGGGTTTTTAATCAGATTCATTTCAGGCCCAACCTCACTGGCCTCAAAGCTTTCTCTAAAATAACCGTCAAACAAACCAGCATGTTTTTCCATAAAAAACGGCGTATCTTCCTTTAAAAAGGTCGATATCAAACGCTCTCGTTTTTGGGCAAGCGATATGATGATATTCTTATTTTTTATTTTTTCCGTTGTCTTTCTCACATTGTACACCTTAAACAAATTAGTTGCATAAACAAACAATAGAGCAAAAGATATGCCAGCAACTACATGATTTAAGAAACAATAATTAATTCAATAGAATATATAAACATGGAATAAAAAATTTCAAACATATATATATCTAAATCAAAAAAATAAACCTACAAAATTGTATCACCACCGGCCTGTTTATGCTATAGGCGTTAAAGCGTTTTTACTTCGTCTTCCATATGCGCTTTCCAAATGCTTATGACTTGTTTACGTAAACCGGCAAACTTTGAAGCAGGCAGACAAGGAGGCTTTTCCTGAAGACTGAGTTTGTGAATTGAAGACCTGAACGCAAGATAGGCCTTTTTGAGAAGGCCGGCAGTACTATTGTTGATAATTGAAGCTAAATTCAACGCTTCAATGATGCGGACATTATCCGTCCATTCTAAAAGGCTCTCATGCTTATGCGCATTTAACAGCACCAGGTACTGGACAAGAAATTCTATATCAATAATTCCTCCGCAACTGTGTTTAAGGTCAAACATATCTTCTTTTACGTTCACACATTCTCTGCGCATCCGTTCACGCATATCCACAACCTCTTTTCCAAGCGTTGATTTCTCTCTGGGACGTGAAAGAACATTGTTACGTATCTCTTGGAAGGCACTTGCCAGCAAAAGATCACCGGCAATGGGCCTTGCCCTGATAAGCGCCTGATGTTCCCATGTCCATGCGCTGTTTGCCTGATAATCACCAAAAGCCTCTATATGACTTACAAGCAAACCTGAACTCCCGCTTGGGCGCAGCCTCATGTCCACATTATAAAGAAGTCCTGCAGGCGTACGAGCAGTAAGCATATGAATAACCCTCTGGCCAAGACGAGCAAAAAACTGGTTGTTATCTATAGGCTTTTCCCCGCCTGTGGTTTGACCATTAGCTCCAGCATGGAGAAAAACAAGGTCAAGATCCGATCCGTAACCAAGTTCAATCCCACCAAGCTTTCCATACGCTATGGCAACAAAACCCTTGTCCAGTGAACTTCCATGATGATGGCAGTAAGGGACACCATGTTTTTTAACCAAATATTGCCATGAAAGGTCAAAAACTTTCCTTAACACCGATTCAGCAATATTCGTTAAATGATCACTGACCCTCATAAGAGGCGTT
>JAGVGX010000082.1 GCA_020056865.1 Desulfobacterales bacterium | reverse complement strand
TTCAAAAGGATCTGCAAAAGGATTGGCTGCAGCTCCGACAAACATCCTGGGCGGGCGGCTGATTTCGTCACCACCAAGAAATTTTCCTTCATCTCTCATATATCTGACCGTCTGGATCAGTTGCATTGAATCGATATCATGAACATTTTGGCCCTGTGCGCAGTCGCCAAAACTCTGATGATCTCCGGAAAGACAAAGTATGTTGTGAATATCAAATGAGGCTGCACCAAGAATATCACTTTGCAGGGCAATCCGGTTCCTGTCCCGTGTCACCATTTGCAAAATGGGTTCAAGTCCCATCAGTTTCAAGCGTATACAGGCTGCAAGGCTGCATAAACGTGTTACAGACGTCTGGTTGTCGGTTATGTTGACTGCATCGACATAGTCTTTGATTAAATTGGCTTTTTTCTCTATTATTTCAGGATCACTGCCACGGGGAGGTCCGCATTCAGATGTGACGGCAAGTTTTCCAGATGATAATATTTTTTCAAGCTTACTCGGTGTTTTTACATTCATTCAAAAAGATCCTCCCTGACAACTTTTCGGGGGCCTCCTGCTCTGTCCTTAGACCAGTCTTTAATAGGCGCCATTTCTTCATAATCATCCATTCTGCCAAGTGCAACAAGACGATCAATGATTAATTGCCACGCACATTCAAGCTCCTTATTAATTTCACATTTTCCTTTTGTTGAGCCGCCACATGGCCCATTTAATATGCGTTTAGCACATCTGGAGATCGGGCAGATACCACCTGTTTTAGCCAGAACACACATGCCGCATGCCTGGCATCGTTCGGTCCAGAGTCCTCGTTTTTCAGTAGCTCCAAGAAAGCATGTATTTACTCCTGGGTAAACCGGCATAGTCTTGTATTCTTCAGCAACAAACTGAACACCAACACCGCAGGCAAGGGAGATAACAGTGTCATACTGATCGATAATATCACGAATTTCTTCCAAGTATTCATGATCACACTGTCTTTCCAGAGTCTTTTCGTCAATTTTTATTTCGCTGCCTTGAGTAAGAAAATATGTCCTTAAGGCAGAGGCCAGTATTTCAACTTCTTTTTTCCCGCCCGCCTCACACACAGTGACACATTCGTTGCAACCGAGAATCAAGATGTTTTTGTAATCTTTAACTTCGTTGATTATTTCTTCTATCGGTTTTTTGTCTGCAACAATCATAAGGCGCAACCTCTATTTACAGGGTTAAAAATAACATCCATGTTAAGTAAGCCGTTGTTAGTTTACGCGGCTTTATTTTTTTTTGAAAGTTTAATGGGATTGGGACCCAATTGATTTATGCGTTCAGACATTTCAACAGCATATTGTGCAAAAAGTGTTCCTTCGCCTGCAGACAGATTATACATCGCAACTCTTTGTCCTCCAACACCGATCGAATCGAGAATTTTTTGAGCCTGCTGAACCCGTTTTCGGGCCCTTAAATTGCCGCTGTTAAAATGGCATCCGCCTTCAAGGCATCCAACAGCGTAAACCCCATCAGCTCCTTTTTCAAAAGCGCGAAGGATATGAATAATATCGAGTTTGCCTGTGCATGGAATACGAATGACTTTTATGTCAACAGGATATTTAAGTCTCATGGTACCTGCCAGGTCCGCAGCAGAGTAACCTCAGAAATTGCAGCAAAAAGCGATAATGATGGGCTTAAAATCATTTGCCATACATATATCCTCCTTTTTATAAAAAAACAAAAACAGTTTTGTATTTAAACAGGCACAAGTTCATCCAACACCTTCTAAAAGAGCGTCAATTTTGGAAAGAATTTGATCATCTTCATACCAGTCTAAATCTATGGCCTTGGCAGGGCACTCGGCTGCGCATACACCACAGCCATGGCATAAAGCAATATCTATTTCACTTACCCCGTCCAAATTAATTTTCGGCACTTTATAAGGGCAGGATCTGACGCAAATCAGGCAGGAAGCGCATCTCTCAGAATCTACTCTGGCCGTAACTGCAGATAATGTTAAATGAGATTGTGAAAGAAACGTTGTTGCTCTTGAAGCTGCGGCAAGCGCCTGTGAAATTGACTCTGAGATGAGTTTCGGGCTGTGAGCTGTTCCACAAACAAAAATACCTTCTGTTGCCATGTCAACCGGTCTTAATTTAACATGGGCTTCCATGAAATAGCCTTCAGCCGTTCGAGCTGTTTTGAGAATGGAAGAAATTTCTTCAGTATCTTCAGGGACCATCCCCGCACTAAGAATCAGGGCATCTGCGGTAAGTTTTATTTTTCGATCCAGCATACGGTCATGGCCTGTTACAATGAGACTTTGATTTAACAATTCAACCTCTGGCGGATCTTCAATGTCAAATCCGAAAAACAAAACTCCTTTTTTTCTTGCCTCTGTATAATAATTTTCAAGCAAACCATATGTTCTTATATCTCTGTAGAAAATGAAAACATTGGCAGCAGGGTTGATGTTTTTGATGTGGATTGCATTTTTTATGGCGCTCTGGCAACAAACGCGTGAACAGTTTGGATTATCTTCGGTTCTCGACCCTATACACTGTATCATGACAACATTATTAAGATCGGTTGCACCTTTTTTTGTTAAACGATCCGTTAGTTCGATCTGTGTCATAATATTTGGGTGTTGTCCGTAAAAGCATTGTTCCGGTTTATATTCATTGGCTCCGGTTGCCAGAATAACAATACCATGGTCT
>JAGVGX010000221.1 GCA_020056865.1 Desulfobacterales bacterium | reverse complement strand
TATCTTGAAGATCTGATTCTGTTTACAACATCAAGCCAGAACCCGGAAAGCTTCAATTCGTGGATGACAAGTCTCGAGAAATTAATGCTACGCTCTACCAGTTCTAAGTTTGTTTCTTATCTGGATATGACGAATTCCCTATTATCAAAGAATGCAATCTATCATTCGGTTACTACAGAATGGATCGCCGGAAGCAAGGCTTACACTTTTGAATTCGATACTGTTCCTAAAGTCGTTTTTGCTGCGCCCATGAATTTAAAATGTGTTGTGAAAGATGATAGCGCCGTAATTTATGGAACCAAAGGAACGTATTATCCAACTGAAAATGTCTGGGTAGGCCAGGCTGGCACTGTGAACTGGAAGAAAGCCGGAATAGGTAAAGATACCGTTTGGGCTGAATTGAAGAAATACAGGATAACGATGAAGTCTAATAACTATGTAGCAGACTCTGTCGTTTTTTACAATAAAAATTTCTTTGCAAAACCTTTGATGGGTAAACTTCAGGACAAAGTAATTGATGCCGAAGGTGACCGCGCTACCTATCCTCGTTTTGAATCATATCTAAAGAGAATTCCGATCCCCAATGTATTTCCGGGTGTTGATTATGAAGGTGGTTTTGAAATGCACGGAGCCAAATTGTATGGCGTGGGTGATAAGAATAACAAAGCTTTCGTAACATTTAAAAGAGACGGGAAATTATTTCTGCGAACAGTTGCACTGAGTTATCTGATCCGCAAAGACCGCATTTCATCAGAGCAAGCAACAATCACCGTATACTGGGAAAGTGATTCAATCTATCATCCCGGATTGAGTTTTAAGTATATGAACGAGAAAAAAGAAGTGTCGCTTATGCGCGGTGATCAGGGTGTTTCTATAAGCCCCTTCTTTGATTCATTTCATAAAATTGATATTTATTGCGAAGCATTATACTGGAAAACCAGTGATCCAAAAATGGATTTCACAATGGTCAAAGGAGTTGGCAGCGAAAGTGAAGCATTCTTCGAATCCGCTTCTTTTTATAATGAAAATCGATACAATACTATTCAGGGAATCGACCAGATTCATCCTTTACAGCAATTGAAACAATATTCTGATAAAGTAAAATCCCGCACTTTCCCTGTTGCTAAATATGCTGCGTACATTACCATTACTGTTGACCAAACCAAGGCGCTGATGATTAATCTGGCGGCAATGGGATTTCTGCATTACAATTCTGATGCGGAATCGATCACACTGAAAGATAAAGCGTTTCATTATCTGAATGCAAAAGACAGAAGAACCGATTATGATGTGATTAATTTCCGCTCTGTGGTTAAAAGCCAGAACAACGCAACACTGAGCTTGCTCAATTTCGACCTTGCTATCCAGGGTGTTGATCTGATCAAATTAAGTGACTCTCATAATGTGTTTATTCAACCGGTCGATAAAAAAATCCTGCTGAAGAAAAACAGAGACTTCGATTTCAGTGGACGCATCTTTGCCGGTTTGTGCGAGTTTTATGGAAAGGATTTTAATTTTATTTATGACAATTTCAAAATCAACATGAACAATGTCGACTCGTTTCTGTTTAAAGTAAAACCGTTTAAAGCAACAGAAAAAGGCGATGAAAAACTGGTTCGTGTAAAAACAATTGTTGAAGGAATTATTGGTGACATTGTCATTGATAAACCAGCCAATAAATCAGGACTGAAATATTTTCCGGAGTACCCGATTTTTAACAGTAAAAAAGAATCCTACGCATACTACGACAAACGCTGTATTTTCCCGGGTGTTTATAACCGTGAGAATTTCTTTTTCCAGCTTGATCCTTTTATGCTCGATAGTCTGGATGAATTTAAAACGGAAGGGGTCCACTTTTCAGGTTATTTTGCTTCGGCGGGTATCTTTCCGGATATACAGGATGCACTTAGCGTGCAGCCCGACTATTCGCTTGGCTTTATTAAGAAAACACCGGAAGCAGGTCTGCCAAATTACGGTGGCAAAGGAACTTATTTCAACAGAATTAATCTGAGTAACAATGGCCTTCGCGGGGATGGTGAATTGAAATACATTACCTCAATTACAAAATCTCACGATTTTCTTTTCTTCCCCGATTCAATGAATACCTATGCGTATTCTTATGAAGTGAAACCCAAAGACGGATCGCCGGAATACCCCGATGTGAAAGCCGAAGATGTGTATATTCACTGGCTGCCACAGGATAACCTGATGAGTATTTTCAAACGTGAAAAACCATTTGATTTTTATGCAGGTCAAACCAAGATGCACGGAAGACTCGATCTGACACCCAATTACCTCGCCGGAAACGGAAGAATGGAATTCCCGAATGCAGATATTGAATCGAAAAAGTTTGTATATAAAAAGACTGTATTCGATGCCGATACATCTGACTTTAAAATGAAAAGTTATGATTTATCGCAATTGTCGCTCATTACGCTGAATTACAAAGCGCATATCGACATGAAAGAAAGAAAAGGCGAATTCAAATCGAATGATGAAATGTCGCGCATTGAATTCCCCATTAACCAGTACATAGCGTTCATGGATATGTTTACATGGTATATGGACAAAGAAGAAATCGATTTGTCAT
>JAGVGX010000107.1 GCA_020056865.1 Desulfobacterales bacterium | reverse complement strand
CCAATTTTTTGTTTTATATCCATGTGAGAAACATAGAGAGGGGTGGCTTATAAGACAACGGACTATGAGTCACGTTTAGTAAATAGGAGTATAGGGAATATAAGATTGGCTATGTGGGACTAAGTAGGTTATAATTAAAGCAATATGCTTGTAGTTTTCACAAACTCCTCCCCGTTTCAAACGCGGTTCTCAAATGCTTATCCCAATTTGCCTGCCGCATTTCGGGATTAAATTTTGTTGTGCCGTCAAGTATTATCATTCTCTTGCTTTCTGCTCTGTCAAAAATCCTGTCGCCGAGCATTACGGTTTTCATTGCATCGTAGTGTCCGTATTCTTTTAAGTGTTCAATGGTATGTCCTGCAATGCATAGGACAATTGCCTTTTTCAGCTTCTTCATTTTGCGTTCGCCGTAAGCAAAGCCGTACGTCCACATGCGGTCAAACCAGCCGACTAACTTTGCGGGAGCTTCAGTCCAAAACACGGGATAAATAAAAACAATTACATCGCACCGGTTTATTTTTTCCTGTTCGGCAATTACATCTCCGCTCAGCGGCAGCTTATCGTTGTAGTTGGATTCGCGCAGGTATTCTGTTTCGTTCATATCTGTCTGGAATTTTTTTTTGTACAGGTCGGATATTTCGTAAGTATGTCCGGCGGGTAGTTGGATTCGCGCAGGTATTCTGTTTCGTTCATATCTGTCTGGAATTTTTTTTTGTACAGGTCGGATATTTCGTAAGTATGTCCGGCGGACTGCAGTCCCCGTATAAATTCATCCCTCACGTGGCTTGTGAAAGAATCTTCACTCGGGTGACAATAAACTATAAAAATGTGCATTAATGTTTCTCCTTCTTTATTACTCGGGTGTCGTGGACGATTCCACGACACAAGCATTCAGGTCATGGCACGGCCATGACCTCCGGGTGGGTAACTATTATAACTTTACTCCTCCCATCTCGGTATTTACTTTAAGAATATTGTGATCATCTGTTAGATAATTTCTTGCGCTTGAATATTTATAATCATCCGGTTTATAAACAAGGCCTGCCTTTACCCAGAACATTTTTTGATTTCTAATGACTTCATCATCAAATCGAGGCATCCAAAATTTTCTTTTCTGATCAGCCAATCCCTTGGCTTCCTCACGGAAAATATTCTCCAGCTCTTTATGCTTACCCTTGTCTATTTCGTCAAAGATTTTCCACGCGGTAAACTTTTTTATGTCTCGCATTATATCCGATATGGTTCCGTATTTAGGTTTCACTTCTACAATCCAATGGAAGTGTGACGGCATAATTACATAGGCAAGAATTTCAAATCTGTATCTGTTTTGATAAAACTTAATGTTCTCGATGAGGATATCGCAAAAGGAATGATCTTCAAAAATGGGAATGTATTTAACCACGGTTGTGGTCACAAAAAAGAAATGCTCGTCTGTTAAATTGGCTCTTCCTCTTCTTCCCATAGTTTAAATTAGGAATAAACTAGATAATTGTCATGGTGCGGCCATGACAACCCAGTAAAGACTTCTCCTCCAATAATTCACCGGATATGGGAAGCGGCAGGTTTAAAATTACAAAGGCGCCGTAATGGCGCCTTATAGAAAACATAACAGAATATTTATTTAGCTGCGTGCTTTAGCTTCATTAACTACAATATTTCTTCCATTCATTTCCGAATCATTTAAAGCTTTAATAGCCTTACTTGCGTCTGTAGGATTTTCCATTTCAACAAATCCAAAGCCTCTGGATCTATTGGTCTCCCGGTCCATAATAATCTTGGCAGATAAAACAGAACCATGTTTTTCAAATGTTTGCTTTAATCCTTCGTCGCTAACCGACCAGGGCAGAGAACCTACAAATAATTTAGTACTCACAAAGAACCTCTAATAAATAATAAATAAGATACCGGTCTATTACCGGAGTGGTTAAACGTAGGTATATATCCCGCCATTAGCTAATTTTATTTTCATTAGTCTCTTTTGGGTCAATATTAGCGGTTTATTTCCACGGCTGCCTTACCTGCTCAGTGTGTCGTTTTGAATTCCCGACTTCAGACGAGGTAAAAAATCTTAACGAAACAAAAGCCTTCTCCCCCGATGATCCGCCAAAGTCGGAGGAATCGAAGTGACTATTACAAACTGCAGTACTTACCATGAAATACCCCTGGTGTTGGCAAAAGATCAAAATCCAATTCTGCGTTTGGGTTTTTCCCTTTCAGTCATAAGCTCTTTGATGGCTTCAAAGATGATGCTTATCTGCTGCTGATGTTCTGCAAATTTTTCTTTAGTTTCTTTCTCAAGCTGCTTCAGCTTCCTTGCTAGATATTCGGTGCTGCCTAAGAACTTTCGCATTTTTACAAAAGCTCGCATTATTGCAATATTAACTTTGATTGCCTGTTCACTATTTAATACTGAAGACAGCATCGCTACGCCTTGTTCGGTAAAAGCGTATGGAAAATATCTTCTCCCACCCCAACTTGAGGTCACAATTTGTGACTTCAAGATT
>JAGVGX010000040.1 GCA_020056865.1 Desulfobacterales bacterium | reverse complement strand
CCCCAGTACATATCTAACTTAACCAGTCCCTTTCCTTTCTCATTCACCATATCAACAAAACATTTCATGCCTGGGAAAAAATATGGATCATAACCAACAGGAATATAAGACGCACCAATCAATGTTAATTCATTATGGTTTTGTTTTCGTTGTGAAAAGCTACTTGGCGCAACAGCAACAAAAAAAACAGAAATTAAAATGAGAAATTTACTAACACTTAGAAAACACCTTCTTTTCATTTTCTTCTCCGTTTCCCCCAAGTCAGTTCTAACCTTTAAATTGCCATTTGATTTGCCTAATAAAATGAATATATCGCATGTAGAAACATTGCGCAACATTTTCAAAAATTATTAAGCTACACCTTTTTTGTCAAAAACTGTTTTTAAAAAACCAACTTTCCCAAAAAAGGTTTAGGTAGCCCTTCTTATTCAATATAACACACCACAATTTTACCCATAAAAATTTTGAACTTTTTTTAAGCCTCTTATTAAGCTATATTAGTGGATGGAAAATCATCGACTTGACATATTGATAGAAATGTGTTTATTTAAAAATGTTATTACATTATAGCAAGATTGTGGATAAAAAAACTTGTCTGATGGCAAAAAAACAAATATAAAGCAAGTCTGTGTCTTATAATCATATTTTAATAATAGCCAATTTATATAAAAAGGGTTATTGCCGCGATAAGTGAGTCCTTGTTTTTGTAATCAAATTTGACTTTATTAATTTTGTTAGCAAATGATTTTATTAAATAAAGGGCATACATGGACGCAACGCAACTTATGTCCTATTTACTATTAAAGCCTCTTAAATCATTATAGTTTTTTAATAATAGTTCTTTGAAATATTATTTTCTATAAACATTAACAAAACAAGCGTTCGTTTGCTTTAGCTTCCAGCCATGATTGTTTTTCAAAGCTTGTTTTAAAAAAACAGCAACGTTTAGTGAACATGCTATATTTTAAGAATAGTGAGTTGGTGATTTTTTTGTTTTAATTTATGAATAACTGATATTTTTTAATTTATAAGGAGGAAAAAATGACAACAAACACTCGAAAATATATATTAGACCCGAAAAAATCAGGATTTACATTAGACACTGGGGGAAACCCAACCCAAAAAGGATGGGAGGTAGTAACACCTGAAACATGGGACTTCAGAACCAAGATATGTGATAAAATTCAGACAGTTGAGGGATATTATGACCCAGACTGGTACATGGACTGCACCAAGGCTAAAATTACCATAGAGGTGAGCAAAGAACAAGCCGGGACGAGCCCATCACAATTTTCTGCTGAAATTTTAAAACGCTATCTTGAAGTGCAACATATCGTTATACGGCCAAATGAACTTATTGTAGGAAACTGGGGAAGTGACCCCCATGCAATTCCTTTTGAACCCAGATATGATGTATGGAGGACATATCTTGAATTCTATGATGCTGGACACGCTTACCATTTTGAAAACGGTAAAAAAGTACCTGTTGACAAAGAGCTAAGCGACGCTTTTGTATCTTTCCAGAAACAGACTAATTTCCTGTTCGCCATACAGCCTTCCTTAGATGAAACAGAATACAGGATGTACTCTGAAGGCGGCCAAAGATTCTGGGAAGTTAACGCTACAACCGGAATGCGTGCAAACCCTGACCATGACTACTACATGAACCGAGGGCTCCGAGGCTGCATCAATGATATGAACGAAACCATAGAAAGGTTAAAAAAACAGGCGAGCGTAACCAATGGTTCTGCATATGTTGATATAGCAAAAAGAATTGGAGACTGCAAAGCCTCTGTAAAGGCAGCAGAAGCAGTTATAAGCTGGATCAAAAGGCACGCCAGGGCAGCAAAAGCAGTGGCTGACGCCACCTCAGATCCAAAAGATAAGGAACGGCTAAACCAGATAGCATCCAACTGCGAGTGGGTTGCTGAAAATCCGCCGAGAAACTTCTGGGAAGCCATGCAGTACCACTGGCTTGTGTTTTTAGCAAACAACCTTATTGAAATGCCTTCTCATACGATTACATTCAGGCCTGACCAGGTATTCTGGAAGTGGTATGAGCAGGATGTGATAAAAGATAAAACCCTTGATAGAACAAAGGCCGCAGATATTTGGGCCATGTATATGCTGAAATTCCATGAAATCGGGCTTCTTGTTTCCCTTGAAGACTTCAGGAAAACAGGTGTTGGAACCAGAGATTTTACAGTTCTAACCCTTGGCGGTCAGACACCCGAGGGCAAAGATGCGTTTAACGAACTATCAGATCTAATCCTTGATGTTTCAGACGGTTACAGGCTCCATTTCCCAGATTTAAAAGTAAGGTGGCACCCCGGAATGAACAAAAATGACTTTAGACGAGTTATTGAAGTTATGAGAACGGGAATGGGTTGCCCTTCATTAAGAAGTGACCCTGTTTCCATGCAGGCATTATATGACCAGTATGGTGAATACGGTATCTCCCTTGAAGAAGCAAGAAGCTGGGCCATTGTAGGTTGCAATTCACCAGGCATTACAATTAATTCAAAAGGCGTGCACCGAAGAGCGGCATGGTGCTTAAACATCCTTAAGTCTTTGGAGCTTGCTCTTTTTAACGGAAAGGACCCTGAGCCTTCCTGGTCATTTGCTCATTCAATTGAAACAGGAAACCCAACTGAATTTAAAACTTATGATGATTTCTACGGTGCATGGCTTAAACAGTATGACTGGCAGGCATCTACAGGATCACGGATAAGAAACCTTACAGATGCTTATTGGCAGGAGTGGATCAGAAGGCCGTTTTTGAGCATACTCTACAAGAGGTGTATCACCGAAGGCAGAGATGTAATGACACTGGAAGTGCCCTGGCTGAGCTTTATGAATGTCCCCGGCCTCGTAGACTTAGTAGATAGCATTTCTGCCGTCAAATATCTTGTTTTTGAAAAAAAGAAATATTCCATGGCTCAAGTTGTTGAAGCATTAAAAGCTGAATGGAAAGGTTTTGATGATATGCGGAGGGATTTTAAAGAAGCGCCCAAGTTTGGCAACAACGATAAATTTGCTGATTCCATCATGCAAAAGGTTGTTACCGATATCAATCATGTTAGCAGACACTGTCTGGATTTACAGAACCAAGCTATCTTCCCTCATGCTCTGGTAGTAACCTGGATGTATCATCTTGCACCTCTGACAGGAGCACTTCCCAATGGAAGAAAACGAGGTGAACCCCTCTGTGATGGTGGGATTAACCCCCATGCAGAATTTGATAAAGGCGGACCTTGGGACAGACTTAACTCTGCAATGAGTATAGATCAGACCAAACTTAAGGCATGGATATACAACCAGAAATTTGACTACAACTCCGTTGAAGGTAACTCAGGGCTCGATAAACTGGTTGATTTCAGCATGGCAGGATTGGAAGGAGGAATGTCGCAACTCCAGTACAACCTGATTTCAAAAGACCTGCTTGTGGATGCAAAGAAAAATCCTGAAAAACATCCCTATCTTTCGGTCAGGATTTCAGGATATAGCGCGTATTTTACTTCGTTACCTGAATATGTACAAAACGCCGTTATTCAAAGGGTGGATAACGAACTTTAATCAACCATGTGAACTTTTGAAGTTAGAGATGGTAATTTTCCCCATCTCTAACTTCAATAACAATCTTTACGTTAAAATAAAAAACCCTTGGTAATCAACGAATGATTACCAAGGGTTTTTTTATTAGAATTTCTGGCAGCGTCCTACTCTCCCACACAGTCTCCCATGTAGTACCATCGGCGCTAAAGACCTTAACTTCCGTGTTCGGGATGGGAACGGGTGTTACCTCTTTGCTATAGCCACCAGAAATAATAAACCATTTAAACAACTTGATATGTGACACAAAAAGCAATTTTTAACATAATTATACCAATTTTTTTATGGCCAAGCCTCACGACCTATTAGTACCAGTAAGCTAAATGCGTCACCGCACTTACACACCTGGCCTATCAACCTTGTAGTCTTCAAGGGGTCTTTAGATTACATGTTTCCATGTAAAAGGGATATCTAATCTTGAGGTTGGCTTCCCGCTTAGATGCTTTCAGCGGTTATCCATTCCGAACTTGGCTACCCAGCGATGCCGCTGGCGCGACAACTGGAACACCATTGGTTCGTCCATTCCGGTCCTCTCGTACTAGGAACAGATCCTCTCAAATATCCTACGCCCACGAAAGAT